>NZ_JAQBOI010000228.1 GCF_028288105.1 Mucilaginibacter sp.
CAAGTAATACTAATCAATTAGTTGCAATACTAATTGATTAGTAGTAAACTTGTTTTATAATTAGAATTTTATGCAAAAACTGGCTAAGCGCGAAGAACAAATAATGCAGGTGTTTTGGAAACTGGGAAAAGCTTTTATCAAAGAAATTATCCCAGAAATGCCCGAACCCAAGCCGCATTATAACTCGGTAGCAACCATGGTGAAGATTTTGGAGGAGAAGGGTTTTCTGGATCACGAGACTATTGGCAATATCTACAACTATTACCCAAAAGTTACCCGCGAAGATTATCAGAAGCACGCCATGAAGGATATTGTGAGCCAATATTTCGACAATTCTTACCCAAGCATGCTGGCCTTTTTTGCCAAAGAACAAAAAATATCTGAGCAAGAACTGGGAGAGATCTTAAACCTTATTAAAACCGAAAAGAAATGATACCATACGTATTGCACGTTGCATTGCTGATAAGCGTTTGCCTGTTGTTTTACAAAGTACTATTGCAAAAGGAAACCTTTTATCATTTAAACCGATGGGTGCTGCTGGCATGCCTGGGTTTAACATTTCTACTGCCACTTATACGGGTGCCCCAGCAGTGGGCATTAAGAAAAAGCCAGCAAACAAGTGTAACCGCCGCAACGAACATAAATCGCCAGCCAGAATTGAGTACGTCGGTTGTTAAAGCGCCCGAAAAACAAGCAGAAGCGGTTGCCACAGCTCCACCTGCAGAAACATCGGTTAAAGAAACGGTTGTTTCCATAATGCCGCAGCTATTAAAATGGGTGCTTGTTTTGTACTGGTGTGGTGTGGCGGCCTTCGGGTTTAATTTTTTGCTGCAGGTTGCGGTGCTTTTACGCCAGGCCTATAAAAGCCCGGCTATACAAGACGGGCAGTTCAGGATAGTAGAGCTGGATACAGATAAGGCCCCATGCTCTTTTGGTAATTATATTTTTATTAACCCCGCCAAATACGATTGGGAAACCTACAGCCAGATCTTACTGCACGAGAAGATCCACATTAAACAGGGCCATAGCTTTGACCTGCTGCTGGCCGAGCTGATGCTGGTATTCCAGTGGTTTAACCCATTTGCCTGGTTATACCGCAAGGAATTGGAGAACAATCTTGAATTTTTGACAGACAACGATGTACTAAATAATAACGAAGTGGAAAGGGAATTGTATCAAATGAGCTTACTGAAAGTATCGGTACCCAACTTGTCGCTTCGGATAACAACCAACTATAATCAATCACTCTTAAAAAAACGAATTGTTATGATGAACGCAAAAAAATCAAACATACACACCACCTGGAAATACTTTTTCCTGCTGCCGCTAATGGCATTTTTGATGTGTGCATTTAACGAGCCAACGGCTTACCGCCCGCCGGTGGTAATAAAAAGCCAAACAAGTTTTGATACTTCAGATAGTCAGCGCGAAGGTGTATGGTCGGCCAAAATAACCGGAAATAAAATAGATATACAGTTCAGGAACGAAGGCGACAGCCACAACCACATGAGCAACAGTAATTTTTTGGTAAGCGAATTTTCTACCTTGCCTAGAGGCGCCAACGGCGATTTTAAACTGGTGCGTGAAGCCGGTAGCATGAACTTTAACGGAAAGTTTGATGGCAACACCGGTAGCGGCCACTACAAATTTGTTACTAACCCGGCATACATCCAGTACCTTACAAGCCAGGGGATAACAGATATAGAACAAAGTGACGAGCTGGCCTTTTTCTTGATCAACATCAAAAAAGACTATGTGGCTATGCTGCACCGCAACGGCTACAAAAGAGTATCAAAAAGCGATTTGATAGCTACCGCAGCTTTGGGCGTGAATGAGCCATACATTGCATCCTTAAAGAAAAACGGTTTTCCTGATGCAAGCCTGCAGGATCTGATAACCGGTAAGGCAATGGGCATCGACGGTGCTTTTATCAGCGAGATCCGCAAGGCGGGATATCCTAATGTGTCATTTGATAAGTTAGTGAGCTTTAAAGCACAAGGGATAAACGGACAATATATTGCTAAATTTAAAAATGCGAGAGCGGGCACGCCGGGCAAAAAAACCGCATCGGCCAAATCAAAGAACAATGATGACAACGCCGATGATATGATTGCCTATAAAGCCCTTAATGTTGATGAAGGTTTTGTGAACGGCTTTAAAAAAGCGGGATACACAAACTTAAGCAGCAGCGACCTGATAGGTATGAAGGCGGTAGGTGTTACCCCCGAATATGCATTAAGTTTTAAAAACGCGGGTTATGGCGATGTATCTCATGACGATCTGGTATCAATGAAGGCATTGGGCATAACGCCTGAATATTTAAACAGCTTTAAAAATGCAGGCTTTAAAATAAATGCCGACAAAGCCGCCGGCTTAAAAGCATTAGGTGTAACGCCCGAATTTATTAAAAGCTTTAAGGGTATGGGCTTTAGCGATATTTCTTTAGATGATGCAACCGCTTTAAAAGCCCTGGGCATTACACCGGAGTACATTACAGAGATGCGCGGAAAAGGTTTTAAATCAAACGATATCAATAAGTACATCACCATGAAAAGCGCGTTTTAGCAAAAGACGATTTATAATAAGAAAGCCGGACCTGTACAGGTCCGGCTTTCTTTATTTATTATCAGGATAACAGAGCGTTTATTTTAAGCGGCCAGCTGAAACTCCACCTTATCGATCAACGCTGTCATATCAAACGGCTTGTGCAGAATATCGTTCGGTGCGCCTTCCTGGGTAAGGGCGTCGTCCAGGTCGTCCTCCGCAGAACAGATGATCACGGGTAAGCTTCGGGTTTCTTTATTATATTTTAATATTTTACAAATTTCGCGGCCATCTAAACCGGGCATAACGGCATCCAGTATTAAAAGATCGGGATGGATCTTTCTCACCTCTTCAACTACGTGGTCTCCGGTACTAAGCGAAGACACATCATAGCCGTTATTGATCAATATGTAGCTCATCACCTCAATTATCAATTCATTATCGTCAACTATTAATATCTTCTTATTCATGGCTTTGTATTTCAATAAGTTATGCAAAGGCCGTGCCGCAATTAACGGGTGGTTAAATTATTTAAACGGGAAGGGGGTTGATGACAAAATATAGAGATACAAAAGATGAAAAAACAAAGAGCGCAGAGAAATACTCCTGCGCTCTTTGTGAATATCTCCGTGACCTCTGTGGTTAAATCACTATTATCAATCAGGATTATATGTGTATAAACAACTCATCAGCCGGCCTGCGAACTTTTGCCGCTTTGCTCAGATCATCATCTTCGGCACGATAACCAATGGTTGCAATAACGGTAGCTGTTAAACCTTTTTCGGTTAAGCCTAATATTTCATTAAAAGCCGCAGGATCAAAACCTTCCATTGGGCAAATGTCAACATCTTGTTCGGCTGCTGCTGTAACTAAAACACCTAAGCCAATGTAAGCCTGTTTTTGTGCCCACAGCAATAATTGCTCGGGAGTGCGTGCGTTAATGGCACCCAATATCGCACCTTCAAAATCGGCTAAAGCCTCGCGGGGAACGTTGCGTGTAGCAGCAACATTATCAATATACTTTTTGCCAAAATCTTCGTTAATGTTGGTCTCGGCAGCAAAGATGATTAGCTGTGAAGAATCGGTAATTTGCGATTGGCCATAAGCAGCGGCACGTAATTTTGCACGGGTTTCGGCATCTTCCACTACCAATATACGGTAATGCTGTAGGCCCAATGATGATGGCGCCAGTTGTGCAGCATCTAAAATGGTCTGTAATTTATCAGCAGCTATCTTTTTAGTGCTGTCGAATTTTTTTGTGGCGTAACGCCAGTTTAATTTATCTACTAATGACATGATTTTCTTCCGTTTAATTATGCGGGCAAACATATATGTTTAAACACATAAAATGGTCATGCAGGAGTAAAGACTGCAAAACGAGTAGAGCTTAAATAATAAGATTAAAATTCATCTGCTGTAGAGCGAAGGTCGCCGTACTCGTCACCCTGAAAATGCATACGGCCCGATAGCTGATCTGTCTCGAAATTCCAGTAGGAGTGTTGGTTATTAAGGTCGTTAATAATGCCAGAGCAGCTAAATGTAAGTTCCAGTTTATATTGAATACGCAAACGCCCGTTCAGTGTGGCGGGGGCAAATTGTTTCACCTCAAATTGAAGCTTGTCAAATTTTGATGAACCGAACTTATCTTTATTCTCTTCAGTTAAGGCGGCAATTAGATTTTCATATGGTTCGGAGCCTGATTGAAATATAACCTCCATCGCCTTTTGCAACTGGTCGTTATTCTGCGGGATCACCAGGTCATCCGGTAGGGAAATATTAAAAGCCTCTTGCATAGATTAAGGCATGCGGTCTTTTAGTTCGCGCTCTTTTTCCTTGCCTTCGTCCTTTAATCGTTTTTTCTCGGCCTTTATTTCTTTCTTGGTACGGCCGGCGGTAT
>NZ_JAQBOI010000233.1 GCF_028288105.1 Mucilaginibacter sp.
TCCATAGCGGCTATTGTTGCCAGAAGATAAGCAGATGCAAAAATGGAAATGAGCAGGGATATTAAAACAGAATCTATAAGATAGGCCAGCAATCGCCACCAAAAAGTGGCCAGGTTATCCTCGGTAGGAAAGTAAATTCCTTTAGTTTCAAAATATTCAAAAAATTCGGGCAGGTCTGATGCCCGCTGCCAATCATCCGCCAATGGCGATAACACCATAGTATCAACATCAAGGCCTGTTTCCATTACTTCCTCTAAAGTAAAAGGGCCTTCTTCCTGGTTATTCTTAAAAACAAAGTAGCTATCTGTCATGTAAAATTTAAAACTAAGCGAAAGGTAATAATAATTGCAATTACCTTATCAGGAATTCATGGCATAAACAATAATGTTTACGCCAAATTTGGTATTGTCTTCGGCCAGGAAACGCTTATTTCGGAAATCATAGTCCCATTCACAGCCATAATCCTTACTGCTGTATAAAACACCTATGCGGCCGTTAATTTCAATAGCCTTAAGGTAATCATGCACCAGGTCGTCGCCCCAACCGTTTAGCTCAAAGGAAGTGGTTGGCGGCCCCTTATCAAATTTGAAAAGGGAGTGGTATAATTTATGGTTGTTCGGGATCTTTTTTAACGCGTCAGGCCCAAATAAGGCCGACATCTGCGCCTCGAACGATTTCGCAAAAAGCCCGTCGATATCGTGATTGCAATCATCTACAAATACAAAGCCGCCGTTTTGTACATATTTTTTAAAGTTGGCCTTCTCTTTCGCGTCAAACTGTACAAGCTTGTGGCCGCTCAGGTAACAGAAAGGATAGGAAAAAATATCGTCGCTGCTTAAAGGGATGACCTTTTCATGTTCATCAATAGGTATCGTAGTGTACTCCAGCAGGGAGTTAAGCAGGTTTGATGGCATGCGCTGATCGGTATCCCAATCGCCGCTGTGATAACTTAACCTTGTGAACGTAAATTTTTGCCCGTATGCCATCTGCCGCTAAAAGTCTAAAATTAAAACAATTTTATTGCCTGCTTCCATTAATAAACTTAACAAGTTGTAAAGTTTTAGATACTTTATTGTGTTTTTGATAAAAAAGCATGGTATTTAATTAAAAGGGTAATATCTTGTGAGTGGATTGAAAGCCTCACCCCGGCCTTCTCCAAAGGAGAGGGAGCTATTAAACCCTCTTTGCGCGCAGCAAAGACCGGGTGAGTAAATAAAATGCTGATAGGTAAAATTAAAAACAACACATTGGAACTTACCGAAAATAACATAAAAGTCCTGCTCGAGAAATTACCGCAGCTAAAAGCCGAGATACAAAAGGTGATTGTAGGGCAGGATGCTATATTGGACGAACTACTGGTAGCTTTTTTGGCCGGCGGCCATTGCCTGCTGGAAGGTGTACCCGGACTGGCAAAAACGCTGATCGTTAAAACCATGTCGCAAGCATTGCATCTGGCCTTTAGACGCATACAGTTTACACCCGATCTGATGCCTACAGATATAATAGGTACCGAAATATTGGAGGAAGACCACGCTACCGGGAAACGTTTCTTTAAGTTTAACAAGGGCCCGTTGTTTGCCAATATTATTTTGGCCGATGAAATAAACAGAACACCACCCAAAACGCAGTCGGCTTTATTGGAGGCGATGCAGGAATTTGAGGTGACTTATGGCGGGCAAACCTATCCGCTGGATAAACCATTTTTTATATTGGCTACCCAAAATCCTATTGAACAAGCGGGCACCTATCCGTTACCCGAGGCACAGCTCGACAGGTTTTTACTGCTGGTAAAAATTGATTATCCAACCCCCGAAGAAGAATTTGCGATATTGAACAGAACTACCGGTACTAAAAAGGCTGATGTAAAAGCTGTTATTACGGCCGAAGAAATTATACAGGCGCAAGCCCTGGTAAGGCAGGTAACAATTAACGAAGATTTAACCCGCTATGTAAGCGAACTGATCCGTGCAACACGACCTGATACCACCACAAGTAACTACGTAAAAGAATGGGTGCGCTGGGGTGCTGGCCCAAGGGCAGGGCAGGCCTTAATATTAACTGCCAAGGCAAGGGCGCTGCTAAAGGGCAGATATTCTGTTTTGATGGAAGATCTCCATGCCATGGCACCGGCCGTTCTAAGGCACCGTATATTAATGAACTTTAAAGCCGAAGCCGAAGGCATCACATCAGATAAGGTAACCGCGGAACTGATAAAAGTAATAGAACGTAAAGGCGGTATGTAAACCGGGATTAAGCTGATTTGACAGATGCTGAAAATTATGGTAATCTGTAAAATCTCATAATCCTGGTCTAAATCCGAAATTGAACATCCGAAATTCGAAATCAAAAAAATCGTGCTTGATCCAAAAGTATTAATGACCATTAAGGATTTGCCATTGCTGGCGAAAACGGTTATTGACGGCTTTATGAATGGGTTTAATAAAAGTACGGTTAAGGGGCCGGGACTGGAGTTTAGTCAGTACCGCAGCTACCAGCCGGGTGATGATCTGCGCTGGCTGGACTGGCGGATGTTTGCCCGCAGCGACCGGTACTACATCCGCGAATCGGAAGTGGAAACCAGTATATCCATAAGGTTTTTGGTAGATGCCAGCGCATCTATGGGCCACGATGATAACGGCGTTAAGAAAATAGATTACGCCAAATTCCTGGCAGCATCTTTAGCTTATCTCGCCAATTTGCAGGGCGACTCAGTAGCGTTGAATATATTTAAGGATGGCGAGCTTTTCTCCATGCCCTCTAAACCCGATCCGCAGCATTTACAACGGTTATTCTACCACCTGCAACAAGTTAACCCGGCAGGCACGTTTACAAAACCCATTCATTATAAAGAACTTTTTGCCGGTACAGGCCGTAAAGAACTGTTGATTTTTATAACGGATATGTACCAGGCAGATGGTGAGATAAATACGTTGCTTAATTCACTATCGGCACTTAAACATGAAATTATTGTTTTCCACCTGATGGCGCAAAACGAGCTGGATTTTGATTTTAAGGGATTCTCTACATTAGAAGACCTGGAAACCGGCGAAACTATACAGGTAAATACACAAAGGGCTGCAGATACTTATCATGAGAAATTACAGGAGCATTTGGCAGCTATAAAAAGCAACCTCACAGGTAAGCGCATCGTATATCAAATGGTGAGCACATCGCAGCCGTTAGATGAAGCTTTGAGAGCATTTTTGGTACAGCGTAAAAAGGGAGCGAGATAGGCGGTATGCAGTTTTTAAACCCCATATGGTTTTTTGCATTGGCCGCGCTGAGCATCCCGGTCATTATCCACCTATGGAATGTACGCCCGGGTAAAACGCTAAAGGTTGGCAGTATATCACTCATTACCGAGGCATCAAAAAGTACCCGCCGCAGTTTTAAGCTATTGGATATTTTACTGCTAATACTGCGTTGCCTTTTGATGGCATTGCTGGCTCTGTTATTAGCATCGCCTGTTTGGCAAAAGGCTGTTCCCTTGCAAAAAGCAAAAGGCTGGTTGCTTATCCCTAAAGAAAAGTTAAAAAAAACCTACACCAAATTTAAACTTCAGATTGATTCGTTGAACAAAGCCGGGTACGAGTTTCATTATTTTAATAGTGGTTTTGCTAAGAACAACCTGCAAAAAATATTGGCTGATAGCAGTTTGAAAGATACTACCGATAAAGTAAACTACTGGACTTTAATAAAGGCTTTAGACAGGCAAACCGCAGCTGCGACACCCATATATGTGTTTACGCCAAATAATATCAATCACTTTAAAGGCAGCAAACCCGCTGTAGATCTGAACCTGCACTGGCAAACTTATACAGCGGCAGATTCTGTAAGCAAGTGGATAGCATCGGCATCATTAACAAACAGCGGTACTATTAAAGCAACACTGGGTAATAGCAGTCCGGCGGGCGTATATTACACTGATCAGATCCTTCAAGGCGGAGGCAGTAATGATATTACCGTTAATGTACAAAACGGCTTGCCGTCTGTAAGTTTAAAAGGTGCAGGTCAAACAGCAGTTCCTGTTGATACAAGCGCAATGCGTATCGCCATTTATACCGATAAGCATGCAGTTGATGCAGGGTATTTAAAAGCAGCGCTATCGGCAGCGGTTAATTTTAGCGGGAGAAAAGCTGTTATTAAACAATACAATAATCCGGCGCAAATACCCGGTGGGCAAACCTGGTTGTTCTGGTTATCAGAGCAGGCGGTTGGCGGTGGGGCTAAAAGCAGTAAGAATGTTTTCAAGTATGAAGCCGGTAAAGTTATAGATGTGAATACCTGGATAGAACCGGGGCACATTGCCCAGGCAAAGTTGATTAACCCTAAAATAGGCGAAGAGGTTATCTGGAAAGATGGTTTTGGTAAACCGGTGTTGGGTTTAGATGGTAATACTTATCATTTCTACAGTCGTTTTAACCCGCTTTGGAGTGATCTGGTTTGGAATGATGATTTCCCGAAACTGATTTTGAAGCTGATCAATAATCAGCCGGTTAGTGTACCCCAGCAGTATGATAAGCGGGTGTTAAGCAACGCGCAAATACAACCGGAATTGGTTAAAGAAAACAAGACTATAGCCTCGGTTAAAGCTGCGGTGCAAACAGATCTGTCGCGCTATTTTTGGCTTTTACTTGTGGTGGCATTTATTGCCGAGCGGATCCTGTCGCATAAAACTAAAACAGTAAGCAATGGCTGAGCAGGGCAGGTCATATAAAATACAAGGCTTACGCCGGCGCTGGATAATTTACCAGGTGTTGGAGGATGTGCTGTATTCGCTATACGCTGCCTTGTATGTTGGCGCGTTAGTGTATTACCTGTTGTCGCCGTCTTTATTGTGGGGGATTATTACATTCCCTGTAGTGCTTGCTATGATGTTAGCTGTGAACCGCCCATGGCAAATGAGTGATGAAAAGATCGCGGCATTTTTGAATAAGGAATACCCGGAATTACAGGAAAGCAGTCAATTGTTGTTGCTTTCTGCTGATGAGTTGAATCCTTTGCAGGTTATCGCATTGTCAAAAACCGAGGCTGTTTTAGCAGGGTTGAAAGTATCGCACAGGCCTTTTGCCAAACGTTTGGTTGTTGCTTTTGTATCACTTATTGTAGCCACAGGCTTTATATGGGCGCTCGGGAAGATCTTTCATATCGAAAGGATCTTCTATGGCCCTGACAGGCCGGTCGCTGTTTGCGCCCCTGGAACCATGGCCGAAAAAGTTTTGCCGCAAATAAATAGTGTAGAGGTAAGCATCACCCCGCCTGCATATACCGGTAAAGCAAAACGTACACAGGATAAGTTTAACCTATCTGCAGAAGAAGGCGCTACAGTTATTTGGAATATAAAAACTAACGTCGCCATTAAAAAAGCTTCGTTGGTATTTAACGATAAGGAACAAGTTACTTTAAAGAGCAATAATAAACGTACCGAGTGGTATGTTTCTAAAGCAATTGACAAACCCGGTTTTTATCAGGTGAGCATTGACGGTAAATTATCCGACTTATATTATGTGCAGGTTGTTAAAGATGGTGTACCTGTGATACATATTAAATCGCCAAAGCAATATACTTACATTGATGCAGGCGAGGTGCCAAAAGTCACCATAAACGCTACGCTGAATGATGATTATGGTATCGCAAATTCCACCATTATGGCAACTGTAGCCAAGGGTCGCGGCGAGGGTGTTAAGTTTAAGGAGTACAAACTCAACTTTACACAGGGCTTTGATGCACATAAACCCCAATATGATGTTCAGAAACTAATTAATCTGCCAACCCTAAATATGGAGCCTGGCGACGAATTATACTTTTATATACAGGCACAGGATACGCACAAGCAATTAAGTCGCACCGATGTGTATACCGTAAGCATACAGGATACCGCCGAACTGCTAAGTATGAATGGCATGCTTTCAGGCGTAAATATTAAACCGGAATTTTTCAGGAGTGAGCGGCAGATAATTATTGATGCCGAACAGTTGCTAAAAGACAAGGACAGTATCAGCGTAGAAAAATTTAATGCCCGCAGCAATGACCTGGGTATCGACCAAAAATTGCTGCGCCTGCGTTATGGTAAATTCCTGGGCGAGGAAGGCGAGGATGCTATTGGCGCGCCCAACAATGACCCTGCCGACCCGGCTGATTTTAGCAATGCCAAAAAGATATTGAAAGAATATACTGACGACCACGACAATGCCGAGGATGCAGGTTTCTTTGAGCCCGCTGTTAAAGCCCAGCTGAAAGCTACCCTTACCGAGATGTGGAAAGCCGAACTGCAATTGCGCCTATATAAACCACAGGCCGCTTTGCCATTTGCCTACAAAGCGTTGCGTTTACTGAAAGATCTGCAGCAGAAATCCCGCTCGTATGTAGCAAAAACGGCTTATAACCCGCCGCCGCTGAAAGATGAAAAACGTTTAAGCGGCGAACTGGACAAGATCATCCAACCCGTAAATAAGCAGGATATAAAACCGGCTGCCGACCAGTTAGACGCGCTAAAAAAAGCGGTGAATGTATTGGAAGCTTTAAAAGTTAACCCGGTGCTAAACGTTGGTGACAATAGAACGCTTCAGGGGGCTAACCAGCAATTGAGTTTGAGGGCATCGGCACAGCCGGGAGCTTACCTGCCTGCCTTAAATGCTATGCGCAGAATTATATCGGCACAAAAAGTAAATATTAAAGATGTAAATATTGTGGAAGGCGCATTGCAAAAAACACTCACCGCACTTAAAACTATGCCATCATCTGAGGAAGAGCCGACAGATATGGGCCTGTCAAAACAGTATTATAAAAACCTAAAACAAGCTAACCGTTAATGCAAAGCAACTGGCCATTTATTGTTATCGCGCTTTGCATATTGTTGGCTTTAGGCTTTGCATGGCTGGAGTACAGACGTACTAATAAAAGATTTTTGCTGTTGCGAATTATAGCGGTTATCATCGTGACGGCATCATTAGCTTGTATTATTTTGCCCATTACTTATAATAGCAGTGTTACCAAAACTGACGTGCATAAAGCTATTTTATTAACGGAAGGTTTTGATGTTGATAGTGTAAACACTGCCGGTTCAGTTATCTTAACTACTGATGCAGCCGTTAAAAAGGCATACCCCAAAGCCAAACTAATTAACGGCCTGGATGAATTAAGCCAAACAGACCGATTGCATATTTACGGCTACGGTTTAAGCGGTAATGAGTTAGCACAACTGGATAGCCTGCCACTTATCTTTCATCCATCAAAAACCCCTGTAGGAGTAACAAAGGTAAATTGGAATGGCGGATTCAAAGCAGGCGAAGCATTGCATGTGCAAGGCCAATACAATAATACATCGGCACAAAAAACAAAACTGATTTTAAGGGGATTAAATACAGGTTTAGATTCGGTAATACTTCCGCCAAATGTGCAGACATCGTTTGATTTAAGCACTATTCCCAAAACAACGGGCAAATTAGTATTCAGCCTTTATGCTGATACTGCACTTCAAGGCAATATTCCGGTGCAGATAGATCCTGTTAAGCCGCTAAAAGTTTTAATGCTTTCGGCTTCGCCGGATTTTGAAAGTAAATTTTTAAAGAACTGGCTTAGCGAAAATGGATACGCAGTGGCTTTACGATCTGCCATAAGTAAGGATAAGTTTAATAGCGAGTATATCAATATTGATCAGTTTAATCTGGATAAAATATCAACCCAAACACTTGATAGGTTTGATGTTGTAATTGGTGACCTCTCGGTTTTAAATGCGCTGAGCCCTGCCGAAAATGGCGCGATAAAACAGGAAATAGCCGACAAAGGTTTAGGTCTCATTGTCCGTGCGGATAGTACGGGCAAAACATCATGGCTGCAGAAACAATTCCCGGTGGATAGGCCATCGGGTAAAGAGCCGCCATCAGCTGCACTCATTATTAATGGTAAAAAAAGCCTAAGCAAGTTAAATTATGGTCTGGCGCATATCATTTATCAGAACGGTACGCAACCGCTGGTTAAAACCGCGCAGGATCGTGTGCTGGCAAGCAGTGCTATATCCGGTTCGGGCAAAGTTATTTTCACC
>NZ_JAQBOI010000235.1 GCF_028288105.1 Mucilaginibacter sp.
GCGCCTAACCAGATCAGCATAGGCCGATTGGTTACCTCCAAGGGTTTGTTCTATTAATTCAATATCTGAAAGCTTGCTTTGCATATTATACAACCTCTCTGACTACATGCCGGCGAGTTAGGTTACAGGAGATTTACGATTTTAGATACCAAGATTTACGATTCCCTCTATCTGAATAAATTTAAGCAATTACTTTCATTATAATAATAGGACCATGCATCTAAATCGTAAATCTAAATTCTAAAATTTTTTTCGCCAAGGGTGTAACCTCATCAAAAACCATGTGGTCATAGCTTACAAATACACCGCAATGGTGCAACAGCAAACAAAAAAATTAACTTAATTAAAATTTTTAAATATCATGGACGAAGGAGCTTTAGTACCAATTTTGATCCCCCTGGGATTTTTCGCAATGATCTTCGGGATCTTTTACATCAGAAACCGTGAACGCATGGCAATGATAGAACGGGGCATGGACCCACGCCTTAATCTTCCTCAACCCCACACCAATTTGAGATGGGGCCTATTATTGATAGGTTGTGGATTAGGCTTATTGTTAGCTTATATAACAGACGTAACTTTAATGCATCGCGAAGGCGAAGACAATCCTGCTATATACTTTTCTTTAATTGCAATATTTGGTGGATTGGGTTTATTTATTTCTTATTGGGTTGATATGAAGTATTTGGAAAAGAAAAAATAACCAGTTTAATGCTGAAATAAAAAAAGGGGTGCTACGATTGGCAGCACCCCTTTTTTTATTTCAGGTATTTTTCTTTTATAATATTAAGGTGATAAATTTCGTGCCCGGCGGTAAGGTATACCAATGCGCCCACTTTAACCAAAGCCCCGCTGGCCACACCACTTCGGCCCAATTGTTCCTCGTTGAATGACCTGTATAAATATAACGTAGCCTCGCGTACCGCCTTAAACTCATCGGCAAGGCTTTTTATACTACGGCTGTTAAAATCAGTACTATTTACATAAGTCTCCTGGTCAAAGCCTGGCAGGGAGATATCTTCCCGGGAGAAAACAAATGCGCGGAAAGAGAATACCCTTTCGGTATCTATTATGTGGCCAAGCACTTCTTTTAGCGTCCATTTCCCATCAGCATAGGCATGCATAGCCTGTTCTTCGGTCATGTTATGGAACAGGTTATAAGTTGCTGCCTGGTTATTTACCAATACCTGCAATACATCGGCGCCGTTGGGTACCGCGTTTACATATACCACCGCATAGGGTGCGTATTCATCAGAGTTTGGCCTGTTTATCATATCTTACTGTTTTTAATACTATCCGGAATGTTGTTCCCTTACCCAACTCAGAGTCTTTCACAAAAATCTGTCCGTTATGATAATTTTGTATCATACGTTTTGTTAGCGATAAACCAAGCCCCCAACCACGCTGGCGGGTAGTGTAACCGGGTTGAAATACGGTATCAAACTTAGACCGCGGAATACCTTTGCCTGTGTCTGTAATATCAATAAATATCTGTTTCTTCTGCTTGTTCCCATGTATCTGCACCTTAATACTCCCGGTGCCATCAATGGCATTAACCGCATTTTTTAAAAGGTTTTCCAGCACCCAATCAAACAATGGGATATTTAAACCTGCCGTTAAACGGCGATTGCCGGTTAGCTCGAAACTTATTTTATTACTTACCCTTACTTTAAAGTAATCTACAAATTCTTTTACTACCTCGTAAACCGGGTGCTCTTCCAGCTTTGGTTTCGAACCTATTTTTGAGAATCGATCGGCCACAATTTCCAGCCGCCTTACATCATTCTCCATTTCGGCCATCAGCGGGTCGTCCTCAGCATGAAACTTATCTTTCATCAGCTCTATCCACGCCATTAGCGATGATATAGGCGTACCCAACTGGTGGGCCGTTTCTTTAGCTAAACCAACCCAAACCTGGTTCTGTTCAGATTTACGCGACGAGCTAAAGGCCGTATAAGCCACCAGTAAAAATATAGCGATAACCGATAGTTGGATGTAAGGGAACATCTTTAACTGCGTAAGCAAGGCCGAATCCTTATAATAAACAAACTGAGGTTCATTTAGCATGGTAAATTTTATAGGCGGGTGCTGCTTTTTCATGTAGGCCAGCTCGTCTTTAAAATACCCCGGATCGTATTGCAGTTTGCGTTGCTTCAATTCTGCCTTATCAAGTTTATTATTGGTTTTGGTGGAGTCCAGCCCGCGCCAGTTAACAATTTCCCCTTCTGAATCTGTTATAATAGCAGGTACTACCAGGCTATCCCTTACGGCAAAAACATAGGTCAGGAAATCGTTATCATAAGTATTAACCAATTGTTTCATACTTAAGGCCCATACCTGCGCGCGGGTACGCTCTGACATGGCAATCTTCCGCACCAAATAACTGGTGTAAAAAACCGACCCGCTGGCAATAACCACGGCAAAGGCAAGTAAAAAGTATTTCCAGCGTCGTTTTTGTTGGTACGGGTTCATAAAGATGCTCAAATAACGGAATTTTTTTTCAGTACAGAAATCAGACTAACCCGGCAGGTCATTCCAAGCCCTTTTCTACCTGCTCAATTACAGCCGAAATCTCTTCGACACGCTGATCCCAGGTATTATTTTCGGCGGTTTTCAAACGCGCTTCCCGCTTTTCAGGCGTATCCTCTGTAATTTCCGACTGAACGTATTGCAGGAACGTTTCTTTATCATCTGTTATTTTAATCAGGTTTGCAAAATCGGCAATGTCGCCAAAGGCGGTACTTACCACCGGCAAACCGGCAGCCAGGTACTCGTTTATTTTCATGGGGTAAATACCTTTGGTAAAATCATCCTTAACAAAAGGTATAATACCAACCGAGAAAGTTCGCAGATATGGCGGAAGCTGCTCGGGCATTTTTGGCCCTTCAACCCTCACGTTTGGATATTTTCTAAGTATCGCCTCGCCCCGGTCACTTAATATGCGGCCAACAAATACAAATTCGGCATCGGGCATGCCGGTAAACAAATGCTGTAGGATATCATAATCGCTCCGGTCATCAATAGTGCCCACGTAGCCTATTACTTTTTTACTATGATCTGGTGTTTTATTAAAGCCTTTCTTAAACAGGTCTGCCTTTACCGCATTTTTCACAATAAAACATTGCTTACAAAAATCCTTCTTGCTATCGTACAATCCTTTGGAGGTTACAATAACAGCGTCAGCCATTTTCATAAAGCCGGCTTCCAGTCGCAGGCCATGTTTGCTTAACCATAGTGGCGCGCCTTTTATCTCGTCGTAACAATGATATATCAGGGTTTTTTCGTTAAAAGTGCGGCCTGTCATTAAACCCATGCCGGGGTTAAACGATGTAAAGTTGATCAGTTCACTTTGCATATCCAGCCTTTTCAATGCCTTTTTCACACTTCGCCGCAGCAGCCAGGCATTAAACTTAAGCAAGTTGTTGTAAAGGGCGCCGTTGGGCAAAAAGTTAATCGGAAAAACCAGCGGAGGGAAAAGGATATGCACCGTACCTCCGTTATCTATCCGGATAGTTTTTATGCGATCTTTCAACCCAAATGCCCGGGCAAAATCTATTTTATCTTTATCACTTACACCGGCAAGGGCATCTTTATAAGTGTAGGCGTTTTCAACAAATAGTACTTTATTTTTGGTAGATAAAACCTTCATCAGTTCAACTACAGCCTTAATATAATTGCCGTTCCACTCGGTGCCGCTTATGCATAATATATTACGGTTGTATAACATGCCGAAAACTTTATTTATTTGCTAAACTAATAATAAAACACGTTGGTATTAAAAATTCATGCCTTTAAAAGAGCTACTTGGTTTGATTATATGTTTTAGCGTTCTTTAATATTCATCAAAAATAATTTACCTTTAAAACCGGTATTAAGACTGCCTTTTTTAATAAAAACCCTGTATAAATGTCTGATAAGAAACTATACGTTCATTACGGCTGTGGCCAAACAGCCCCCGAAGAATGGACAAATTTTGATGTATCGCCCACCCTTGTTATACAAAACACCCCCATTGTTGGTTTCCTGCTTAAGAAGAGCCTGGGGCAGGTTTTTGACAAAAATGTTCAGTATGGCGACATCACAAAAGGACTGCCAGGGATAAAAGACAATACAGCCGAAGGGGTTTATTGCTCGCATGTTTTAGAGCATATGTCGCTTGAGCATTTTAGGATAGCCTTACGTAATACTTACAAAATGCTAAAACCCGGGGGCATTTTCAGGGTAATCATGCCCGATCTGGAAGTATTGGTACGTGATTATATTACCGATAAAGATGTAAAGCGCGACCCGGAAGCATCTATCACGCTTGTAAAAAGGATGATGATGGGTGTTGAGGTTAGGCCACGCAGCTTTAAAGCGGTAACCAAACATTTATTTGGCTACCTGGAACACCTTTGGCTTTGGGATTGGGAATCTACAGAAAAAGAATTGCGGGACGCCGGCTTTACCAATATCCGCAGGTGCGAGTTCAATGACTCTGCCGACCCGATGTTTAAACTGGTTGAAAACCCCAAACGCTGGGAACTGGTTGTAAAATTTGAAGCGATAAAATAATTCATATAAGCCGCCAGAAAATTTCTCGCGGCTTTTTTGCATCACTCATTAGCATTGATAGCCTTTACTATGGCCCGATAAAGGCATGGGTAAAACAATAATAAATTATAAATGCTGCCGCTTTGTTGCTAATATTACAGCTCATAAAATTTGCCGGCAATGAAACACTATGGCCTTATCGGGTTCCCGCTTTCGCACTCGTTCTCTAAAAAATATTTCACCGAGAAATTTATAACAGAAAAAATTGCCGATTGCGTTTACGATCTATATCCGCTGGAAAACATAAATGATCTGCCAAAATTACTGCACGAAAATCCACATTTGTGTGGCCTTAACGTAACCATTCCGCACAAAGTATCCGTTTTAAAATACCTGGATTGGATTGAGCATGATGCAAAAACTGCCGGTGCGGTTAATTGTATCCGCATTACATCAGAAAGCCCGGTGCTGGCGGCATTTTCCGGCGAGGTTGGCATTCAGGGGCATGATTTTAGGCTGGAAGGATATAATACAGATATATACGGGTTTGATATGTCGATTAGTCCGTTACTAACCAATAAGCACGATACCGCACTTATATTAGGTGATGGCGGGGCGGCAAGGGCCGTAAAATGTGTGCTGGATAATAAAGGTATCACCTATAAATGTGTAACCCGTAAACCATTCCCGGGCAATATCCTGTTCAGCGATTTAACGGCTAAGGATATTAAAGAGAATAAACTGATCATCAATACTACGCCTGTTGGCACCCACCCAAATGTGGATGATTGCCCACCGATACCTTACGAAGCGATAACAGACGAGCACCTTTTGTTCGACCTGATCTACAACCCCGAGCAAACCCTGTTCCTTAAAAAAGGGGCCGAGCAAGGGGCCACTACAAAAAACGGATATGAAATGTTAGTATTGCAGGCAGAAAAGGCCTGGGAGATATGGAGCTCAAAAGAAAAACATCCGTGAGATATTTTGCATTGATAATAGTTGTATTGTTTATTGCCGCTTGTAGGGGCAATGCCGATTTTTCGCCTAAGCCAAGGGGATATTACCGCATTGTTTTCCCGGCTAAAGAGTATCAGCAATATAACGAAGGTTGCCCGTTTACCTTTGAGTATCCAAAATATAGCAAAATAGAGCCCGACAGATCTGCCAATGCAAAACCCTGCTGGCAAAATATACAGTTCCCGCAGTTTAATGCTACGCTGCATTTAAGTTACGAACCGGTTAAATCTAAAAAAGAGTTTAACGAATTGGTTGAGGATGCGCATAAGCTAAGTTTTAAGCATACGGTAAAAGCAACCTCGATAGATGAAGGCATAATTCAATACCCCGACCGCAAGGTTTACGGCATCTATTATACCATTGATGGAAATGCCGCATCATCGGCACAATTCTTTTTAACAGATAGCACCCGCCATTACCTACGCGGCGCGCTGTACTTTAACTCCGAACCACGCCTTGATTCTATCCAGCCTGTACTTAATTTTATTAAGAAGGATGTGGATGTGATGATAAAGACGTTTAAATGGAAGGATTAGAATAAGAGCGTGGGTCATGTTGAGTTTTAAAATCCGTGAGGCCTTTGTAGGCGCAAAATGACTTTATCTTTGCGAAGATGTGCAGCGTGACCGATTATACTGGTGCATTTTACCTATGTCAGGTTTGGATTTAATGGTGTCGTTATTTCGTCAGTAGCTTAATTTTAAATTTCTTGTTATCAGTTATTTATGTGTTCACGATGGCGTTCACGGCCGTGAACGTGAACACTTTTCACGCCATTTACTAACAATTTGTCATGGGTAGCCTGTCGAAGGGCCTGCGCCGGGTCGTATTTATTAATGGTTCGACAAGCTCACCATGACATGAGTTGGTATAAACTATTTCCTTACTTTTGCAGCATGGCTAATGTTCAATCCTTTGTAAATAACCCCTACCAGGAGAATACCTACCTATTATTTGACGAAACCGGCGAATGCGTGATCATTGATCCGGGTATGTACACCGCCCCTGAGCAAAACGCGGTAACCAATTTCATAAAAGAGAATAACCTAAAACCGGTTCTGCTGTTAAACACCCATTGCCATATCGACCATGTTTTGGGCAATAAATTTGTTTTTGATCAGTATAACTTAAAACCCAAATTCCATATAGGCGAATCGGATACCCTGGCAGCTGTTGTTGCTTATGCCCCCGCGATGGGCATAAGGTATGAACTTTCGCCAATGCCTGATGAGTTTTTACCCGAAACAGGCACCATCAAATTTGGCAATACCGAGTTAGAACTGATTTTCGCGCCCGGCCATTCACCTGCGCATTTGTGTTTTTATGATAAAACCGCAAACATCCTGATAGGTGGCGATGTATTGTTCAGGAACAGCATTGGCCGTACCGATTTGCCGGGTGGTAATTACAGCCTGCTTATTAAAAACATAGAGGAAAAATTATTCATACTGCCTGATGATTGTATCGTTTATCCCGGCCACGGCCCCGAAACAACCATTGGATACGAGAAACAAACCAATCCATATTTATAATAAAACAGGCTAACATATAACATTTGAATACCTCCATTTATATAGCTAAAAGGTACCTGTTCTCAAAAAAACAGACCCACGCCATCAACATTATATCGGGCATATCCATACTGGGCGTGCTGGTTGGCAGCGCGGCGTTAATTATTATCCTTTCGGTATTTAATGGGTTGGAACAAGTTATCCTGTCGTTATACAGCAACTTTACACCCGAACTTAAAATTGAGCCACGCTTAGGTAAAACGTTCGACCCTAACACGCCATACTTTAATGGTTTGGGCAGGGATGTTAGGGTGGTATCCTACACCCAGGTATTACAGGAAAAAGCTTTGATAAAATATGCCGACAGGCAATTTATTGGCACTATTAAAGGTGTTAGCGACGATTTTTTAAAGGGCCGCAAATTAGATAGCACTATCCAGTTCGGCTCGTTTACCTTGAAAGATGATGGGCACAATTTTGCTGTAATTGGCTCTACAGTACAAGGCAACCTTGGGGTTAGTTTAAAAAATCAATTTGTTTCACTGCAAATATTTTCGCCTAAGCGCTCCGCAGGCAATTCAACCAACCCCATGAACGATTTTGTTTTCAGATCGATACAACCGTCGGGCGTGTTTGGTATACAGCAAGATTTTGATGACCTAATTATCACCCCAATAGAATTTACCCGCGACCTGCTCGACGAGCCTAACCAGGTATCATCAATAGAAATAAATTATAAAAAAGATACCGACCTTAACCAGGTGCAGGAAGCTATACAAGACAGGATCGGTAAAAACTTTACTGTTAAAAACCGAAAGGAACAAAACACTGAGCTTTATAAAACTATCAATTACGAGCGATGGTCAATATTTATGATCCTCACCTTTGTGCTGATAATCGCTATTTTTAATATTATTGGTTCGTTAACCATGTTGGTAATTGACAAGCGTAAAGATATTGCCATTTTAACCAGCCTGGGCGCCAATAAGAGATTGATACAAGGTATCTTCTTTTTTGAAGGGATGATGATATCTGTTATAGGCTGTATAAGCGGCCTGCTATTGGGGCTTATTGTGTGCTTTGTACAAAAGCAGTTTGGCTTTATAAAAATGGGATCTGCCATATCGGTATTGGATGCTTACCCGGTTGCTTTTAAACTAAGCGATATAGGGCTGGTATTTATAACCGTAACTGTTATAGCAGTTATTGCATCGGGCATAAGTTCTAACCTAAGCGTTAAACGACTGGACGAGATAAAACAGGACCTGTAGGAGCCTCACCTAAATTCTCTCCAAAGGAGAGGACTGGGGTGAGGCTTTTTTTACAAATACAATTTTGCAAGGCATTTTCAATTCATTAGCTTTAACCATTACCTTCGCAAATAATAATTCAAACTCATTCGCCTAAGCAGCGTTACTAAATACTATGGAATCTAAACGTCAGCAAAAATTTGCCGGGGTAATACAGCAGGACCTGGCTGCAATATTTCAACGCGAGGGGATGAACTATCTTCCGCATACACTGGTTACTATAACTAAGGTGCGTGTTACGCCCGATCTGGCTATAGCCCGTGTGTTTCTCAGCTTTTTTAACAATACCGATAACCAAACGGCATTACAAGCTATAAAGCTGCACGCATCAGAAATACGTTATAAACTTGGCGCCCGCATTAAAGACCAGGTAAGGATCATCCCTCAACTGGAGTTTTTTGTTGATGACACCAGCGAATACGTAGAGCGTATGGATAAAATATTCGACAAGATAAGTAACGAGCCACGCCAGCCCGATACCGAAGAGAACTAAAACAACATGCTTGCTACCGAAAAATTAGCAGCTTATATTAAAGTCCACCCCGGTGCTATAGGCAAAGTGGTGGACTTTAATGCTAAAAGCGACAGGCTATACCCGCTTGATCTTACTGCTGCCAATACCCAACTAACCGCAGAAGTTGTTGCCGATACCGAAGCATTTAGCCATTGGATAAATAAAAAACTGGCTGACAATAACTGCCGCTATGGCATTGGCGGTTATATGGAACATCGTACTATTTATACCCGTAGCGCTTTATTTGATACCGAAGATGAACCCCGCCGCCTGCATTTGGGCGTGGATATATGGGGAAATGCCGGCATACCCATTTATGCGCCGCTGCAAGGAACCGTTCACAGCTTTGCCGATAATAATAACTTTGGCGACTACGGCCCAACCATTATCCTGCAGCACAATTTAGATGGCTTAACGCTATATAGCTTATACGGGCATTTGAGTCGCGAAAGCCTTGTGGCCTTAGAAGTTGGGCAATCTATCAGCCTAAATCAACAAATAGCCACCCTGGGCAACGCAACCCAGAACGGACACTGGCCACCGCACCTGCATTTTCAATTAATGCTGGATATTGGTGATGCCAAGGGCGAT
Source organism: Mucilaginibacter sp. (assembly GCF_028288105.1). Lineage (GTDB taxonomy): Bacteria > Bacteroidota > Bacteroidia > Sphingobacteriales > Sphingobacteriaceae > Mucilaginibacter. Next base: position 9,480 of record NZ_JAQBOI010000235.1, read on the forward strand.
TATCCAGGTGTTGGCCGATACTCGCAAAAACAGCAATATCTGCAAAATATTCCTGACCCCGAGTTGATTTTACAATTCGCTGATATCAACCAAAGCTAAGGCGTATTTGTAACCACTTTATTATATCTGCACCCAATTGCATTTTACACATTAGTGATTATATTTGCGGTCGTAAAAAACTTCATTTTAATAACATAATGAGAGAAATACAATTCAGGGAAGCGCTAAGGGAAGCCATGCAGGAAGAAATGCGCAAGGATGAAAACATATACCTAATGGGTGAAGAAGTTGCCGAATATAACGGTGCTTATAAAGTAAGCCAGGGTATGCTTGATGAATTCAGTGCGAAACGTGTAATTGATACGCCTATCTCTGAATTGGGCTTTGCGGGTATCGGTATAGGTTCGGCCATGAATGGCTTAAAACCTATTATCGAATTCATGACCTTCAATTTTTCGTTGGTTGCTATTGACCAGATCATAAACGGCGCTGCCAAGATCATGTCGATGAGCGGCGGTCAGTTTTCTGTGCCAATTGTTTTCCGTGGCCCAACAGGTAACGCGGGTATGCTAAGCTCACAGCACAGCCAGTGTTTCGAAAACTGGTATGCAAACTGCCCGGGTTTAAAGGTGGTTGTTCCATCAAACCCTTACGATGCAAAAGGTTTATTAAAATCCGCTATACTTGATCCGGATCCGGTTATTTTCATGGAATCTGAAGTAATGTATGGTGACAAAGGCGAAGTGCCTGAAGAAACCTACTACATTGAAATAGGTAAAGCAAACGTAACCAAACAAGGTACCGATGTAACTTTAGTTGGTTTCGGTAAGATCATGAAAGTAGTTAACGCTGCTGCTGCCGAACTTGAAAAAGAAGGCATCCATGCAGAGGTTATTGACTTACGTACTGTTCGCCCTATTGACTATGATACTGTTATCAACTCTGTTAAAAAAACAAACCGTTTGGTAATTGTTGAAGAAAGCTGGCCTTTAGGTTCTATTGCAACCGAAATAGCCTTTAAAGTACAAAAAGACGCGTTTGATTATTTAGATGCACCAATACTTCGTATTACGGGTGGCGATGTTCCGTTACCTTACGCACCAACTTTAATACAAGAATATCTGCCAAACCCAGAACGTGTAATTAAAGCAGTAAAAGAAGTAATGTACGTTACCAAATAATTGTAACTAATCAATATTAAAAAGCCTCCCGACTAATGTCAGGAGGCTTTTTTGTTTCGCTCTTCTTGTCATGCTGAACGACAGTGAAGCATCTAATGACCGACAAGCATGTTCGCCAATAGATCCTTCGCCCACTCAGGATGACAAATGGCTTTTGGATTAACGATAACTTGTTTTTGATTTTATCAATGCATAGCATACCTTTACCTAAAGATTTAGTTATGAAAAAATCGTCCATAATATTGCTGTTTCTAAGCTGCTCAGTTATCGTATTCGGCCAATCAAAAATAGATTCGGCACTCTATAAAAAGCTGGGCGCCATGTTTAAAGAAGACCAAAAGTGGCGCATAGAATCGGCCAAGCTTTATAACAACCAAAAATCTGACTACGACCGGGCAACCGTTGATAAAAACTGGGCCATTGCCGATAAACTTAACCAGAACGAGGCCAAAAATATCCTGGCTAAATATGGTTACCCCGGTTATTCATTAGTAGGCGAGAGTGGCAGCAGTAAGTTTTGGGCAATAGTACAGCATTGCGATGACGATATACCCTTTCAGCAAAAGGTACTATTATTTATGAAAAAGGAAGTCGACCGGAAAAATGCACCGGGCGAGGATTATGCTTACCTGAAAGACCGTGTATTAACCAACCTTGGGCAGAAACAATTATACGGCACACAAGGGATCCGCAGCCCAAAAACTAAAAAATGGACGCCCTTACCTATCAGTAACCCTACACATGTGGAAGCGCGCAGAAAGGCAATGGGCATGATATCGTTAAAACAGTATACAAAGGAAATAAACGCCGGTAATTAATTTATCTGTGTAGCTTTGCGATTATGGCAGAATCGAACGTAAAAGACAGCAACGGCAATATCCTTAACGATGGCGATAGCGTAACGCTGATAAAAAGCTTAAAAGTAAAAGGTGGCGGTGTTACCTTAAAGCAAGGCACGCTTGTAAAAAAGATCCGTTTAACTGACGACGACGAGGAAGTTGATTGCAAGATTGACGGTATGAGTATTGTGCTGAAAACCGCTTTCCTTAAAAAGAGATAATTTGTCTTAGAATCGTCTTAATTTTTAATTTGCACACTTTAGCCGCTAAATGGTGTTCTGTAAAAAACAAAATTTATGAGCGCGATACTCCACGTACTTAACGGCGATTCTACTTTAAACGGCTTTGAACAAACAGGCATTGATGGCGATGTAATGGTTTGGCGCGAGGTTTTATCTGAAGGCCCGTTAACTGAAAACATTGAATCAGCCGCTTTCTGGCAGGAACGCTCTGCCTGGATCTGCAAAACTTTTAATGAAACTCCCGAACGTTATCATGATAGTATGGTGGCGCAATTGGAAAAGTTTAGTCAGCCGTATGAGGAAATAAACCTTTGGTTTGAGTTTGATTTGCATTGCCAGGTAAACCTACTTGGTGTTATGATGCTGCTTTCACAGCAAACCAACCTATCTGCCCCGGCGGTTTATTTAATATGCCCGGCAGATTATCCCGGTGTAAGCGATTTTCGCGGTATGGGCGAATTGAATGGTGAACAACTGGAATACCTGTATGACAACATTCGGGTACGGTTAGGCGAATATGATTTTGAACTGGCTACCGAAGCCTGGGACCTGTTTATTTGCTGCAATGCCGAGCGTATACAGCAATGGTTGAGCGAAACAAAATTCTGGGCTAATATGCCTTGCCTAAAACCTGCAATGGAAGCACATTTAAAGCGCCTGCAGGTTAATGCCGATGGCTTAAACTACATACACCAAAAACTGCTTGGTATTTATAACAGTGGGGCCCATAGCAGATCTGAGATCTACACTACCTTTTGGGCCGATGAAAAAATATATGGCATGGGGGATGAAGAATTAGATATTTATCTTGACCACCTCAGCACGCGCAATCTTATTAATTTATAACCGGCTAAGGCAATGGCAGCGTCACCGCCATGGTTGGCGTTCGGTCACTCTCGTTCTTTAACCTATCCAGTGCGGTCACCACATAAAAATAGGTTTGCCCCGGCTTCACATTGCTATCCATATAAAAGGCTGTGGTATCGTATTGTATATGCAGTATATTCTTAGGGTCGCCTAAGTCAAATTTTTCACTCTCCTGGAAACGGTATATCACATAGCCATAAACCGCTTCGCTATCACTTGCGGGTAAAGGGGCTTGCCATTTTAACATCACACCCCTGTTTTCTGCCCGGGCTACAAAGTTTTGCGGCGCGTTAGGCGGGATAGAGTCCAGCCAAAGCATTGGCGGCGGTAACGCCGGGTATCTGTAAAAGTCCTTTTTTAAAGTATCTGCCAAATGATTAGCATTTGCCATTAAAGATTGCGACCTAAAGTAAACACTGCCCTGCGCACGTGGGTTGGCACGTATCAGGCGTATCTGGTTTGGTATTTCTGATGGGTTTTTAAATGAAGGGCTGCGCTGCTCGTAAAAACGATAAGGCCCCTGGCCAATGTATAAATGCCGGTTATAAGTGTTATTACTCCACCAGTTAAGCAAGGTATCAAATGCGGCAACCCGGTTGCCTATTTGCCAGTATATTTGTGGGTTTATGTAATCTATCCATCCTTCTTGCATCCATTTGCGGGTATCGGCAAAATTTTCAATGTATGATGATCCGCCATTGGTTTCAGAACCATCGGGGTGCTGGCTTTTATTGGCCCATATCCCAAACGGACTAATACCAAATTTCATGTGCGGCTTATATTTGTGGATGCTATCGGCAAGCATGTGTACCAGCTTATCAACGTTATCGCGTCGCCAGTCCTTTATATTATCAAAATCTCCTCCATATTCCGCAAAGGTTTCAGCATCGTTTATAACCTGGCCCCTAACCGGGTATGGATAAAAGTAATCATCCATATGGATACCGTCTACATCATAATTTTTAACCACATCCAGTATCACCTGCACAATATATTCGCGCACCTCGGGCAAACCAGGATTGAATAATTTTATCCCTTCATAAATAAAAAACCATTCGGGTTTAGTGCGGGTAATATGGTTTGGCGCCAGGGTAAAAAACTTATTATCAAAAGTAGCCCTGTATGGATTGAACCAGGCGTGCAGCTCCATGCCGCGTTTATGGGCTTCGGTAGTTGCAAACTCTAATGGGTCGTAATCCGGAGCCTGCCCTTGTTTGCCGGTTAAGTACTTTGACCAGGGCTCGCGGCTTTTGGCATAAAATGCATCGGCAGCAGGCCTAACCTGAAACATTACGGCATTCAGGCCCGTTTGCTGATGAAAATTTAATTGATCGGTGAGGTCTTTTTTCTGGCTTTCGGCAGATGCTTTTGCATTGGTTGGCCAGTCAAGGTTTACTACTGTTGCTATCCATACACCCCTAAATTCGCGCTTTGGCTCGGTTTTTATAACTTCTTCTGGTGTAATTATTTGCGCTATTGAAAAGGACCATATAATTGAAAAGATAATAGTAGTAAGCAGGGATTTATACAATTGCATTAAGCGGATATTTTATTTTAAAAGCCTCAAAGATATAAACTCATAACTAAGCAGTTTTAGTATTAGTATAATAATTACGCCTATTTTGTGTTTTAATCATATTGTATTTATTTTAGCCCGCGTTGATATAAGCGCAAACAAGGGCGTTTAACTTTCGTTATGTTAGTTATTTACTTATATTTATTTAGAAATTACAAAGAAAGATAGCATTTACAGGTTATCATCCTGTTAAATTATCGTAACCTTTAACTATTTACTATGGAATACCAACCAGTGGAAAATCAACCCGGACAAGCACCTAAAAAAAATTCGAACGTAATTTACTTTTTGATTGCTGTGGTGGTTGCATTATTAGGTACCGATGTTTACCTGTACACGCAAAAGAACAAGTCTGATATAAAGGTAGTTTACCAAAATGATGAAAAAACCAGGCTACAAACCGAACTGGATAGCCTTGAAGCGCAAATAGAGCAGGTTAATGCAGGCAGGGCAAAAATGTCTGTAGCAATGCAAGCTAAAAACGATTCGTTACGCTTAAAAATACGTGTTTTAAGAAGCGAGCTAGCTAAAGGAAAACTAACTGTTGCCGAACTAACCAAGGCACAAGAAGATATTAAACAACTACGGTACTTTGTAACTAAATACACCGCCGATATTGAAGAACTTAAAAAACAAAACACAACACTTGTTACCGAGCGTGAAACATTAAAAACCAATCTGGCCACTGTTAGCCAAAAAGCTACCGACCTTGAACAAAAGAATCAGGAACTTGATACCAAGGTAAAAGTAGCCTCGGCTATTAAAGTTGCAACTGCAGATGTTGTTGCCTACAAAGTGAAAAACAGCGGTAAAGAAAGCGACGTAACCAAAGCTAAACAGGCGCAAAAAATTAAAATAAACTTTATAGTTGCAACCAACGCGGTTGCCGAAAAAGGCCTGCATGATGTATATGTACGCATTATTGACCCAACCGGTAACCTGATAACACAAACCGATTCAGGCACATTTAACGCCGATAGCCAGGATCTGCAGTACACCTATAAAACATCAATTGATTTTAGGGACGATGGCAGTGGTTACACCATTGATTGGGTTAACCCGGCACCATTCCAAAAAGGTACATATACCGTACTTTTATATGCCGATGGTTATACAATGGGTAAAACCAGCATAACGCTTAAATAAAAGCTTATCAGGATATATGAAAGCCCCGGTTGTTTTACAACCGGGGCTTTTTGTTGGCTTATTTATTCGGTGTTACCGCGGTTCTCTCACCACGCTTCATTGCGAGGTACGAAAACAACCGACCGTAGGGGGAGCTCATTAATACCTTAAAGAAAAATTAAACGCATTAATAATCTCTTTAGGATAGATCGGCGACATGCATGCAAGAGGTTGCTTCATACCTCGCAATGATTTGGTGGTAAAAGTGTCATACTTGTGGCTTACGCCACCTCCGTACTATCAGCAGGGAAGCTTAAATAGAAAATAGTACCTACGTCAATAGTGGTTTCAAACCATACCTTGCCGTTGGCATTTTCAATAGAGTTTTTAACAAAGGCCAGCCCCAAGCCCGTACCCGAGCTTTTTGTGGTGAAGTTTGGCTCAAATATCTTTTCACGCATCCCTTCGGGGATACCGTTGCCATTATCTTTAATGGTAAGCAAAATACTCCTGGTGGTGATCAAATAATCAATATCTATTATGCAGCCCTTTTCTTGCGGGGTAGCTTCTATAGCGTTTTTAAGCAGGTTGTTAAAACACCTTAGCAACTGGTCCCGATCGGCCTTTACAAAGAACGGGGTTGCAGGTGATTTAAAAGTAATAGTTACATTATCCATTTGTTTAAAAATGGTAACAGCCTGGCCAAGCACTTCAAAAATATCCATCCGCTCTATACGGGTATCAGGCATTTTGGCAAAAGCCGAAAACTCTGATGCAATAGACGAAAGGCTTTCTATCTGCTCAACAAATGATTTACTAAACCGCTCAAACTTTTGGTCAAATTTGGGGTCTTTATCTTTCCATGACTTATCAAGTAGCTGTAAGCCCAGTTTTAATGGGGTTAGCGGGTTTTTAATTTCATGCGCTACCTGCTTGGCCATTTCGCGCCATGCGGTCTCTCTTTCAGACTGGGCGAGCTTTTGGGCGCTGTTCTCCAGTGCCGCTATCATATTGTTATACTCTTTTACCAGTGCGCCTATCTCGTCATTACGCTCCCATTTAATGGGCTCGTTCTTTTTACCGTATATTGTTTTACTTAAGTTATACTGTATAAAATTAAGCGGCGCGGTTATTTGGCGGGCTATGATTACCGCAAATAAGCCAATAGCTATAAATACCAGCGCGTAAACATTTATCATAATGTTTAACAACGAGCCAATGCGCTCGGTATAATCAGCAGCATTAGCAAAATAAGGCAACTGCAAGTAAGCAATAGTTTCGTGCTTTACATTTCTAATGGGCGTATAAGCAGCCTTATAGGTTAACAAACCTATCTTTTCCTCATTCACCACTTCAGACTTCTGCATGCCATCTAACAAAATAAATGCCTTACTATTCATTTGCCGGCAAAGCAAGCCATAATCGTAAATTTTGGGTTGGGTAGTGATCAATACATTACCATTAAGGTCATACAAGGTAAGATCGGCCGAATAGGTGTTGGCCAATTCATCAAAGCTTATTTTACTATCCTCGGTAATGTTTTTTATATAATTATTGATTGGGCCCGCCTCAAAAGCAATGGCTATCTGCATTATTTTTGACCGGATAAGCTTATCCTGCTGTACCTGATATTGGGTGCTTATAGATACGAATGTGATGATCCCAACTAATATAAGGGTTATAACAACCGCGAATATCATTGAAAACTGGATGCGTGTTTTATATAATATCCTATCAAGGCTTATTTTAAAACTCCATTTGATACGGTTGTTACTTACGTTAAATATTTTTACGCGAATCCATATCATCCGTATTAATAATATTATGGCACTAAATACCAGCAGCACAACAAAAAAGAAGGTTAGCGCGGTAACATTTGATAACAATACATTGTTTTCCTGGCTTACAACGATCAGATTGCGCTTGGATGGCTTATATAGCAAATGGTTGTATGTTGTAAATTTAGCGGCAAACCCCTGCTTAGGGCCTTCTGTGGTTTGAACAGTATACTTTTTAAGCTCTCCTTTAAAATCGCTGTTTCTAATACTATAAACATACGTGCCGCTTTGGCCAATTAGCGTGTTATCTGTATAAAAAGCGAAGGAATAATTTTTAAACTCTTCGGTGCTGCCTTTAACCTCTTTATCAATTAACAGATCCGGAAAAGTCCCGGCGGCAAGCAATGGTTTAGATTTTAGTTCAATAACTATGGTACCTAACTTTTTTGCACCATCCATTACAGGCAGTATGGCAAAGTAACTTTGAAAACCAAATGATTCGTTTTGGCGGTAAAAATAACCTGATACCTTATACGAGCTATAGACCACCATGTCCTTAAAAACATCAAGAGTATAATTCTTGTCAACAGATATGGGTTGGTCTAATGTATTATATTCATGTACCTGGAAATCATACTTCGATAAATATCTGTCAAAATAAAGCTTTTGTAAACGTGTTTCCAGGTAATCAGCAGTATGATCAGTATTCTTATAATATGCTACCAACAGAGGGTCTACAATGATCTGCTTCTCTATTTTTTTAAATAGCACATCAGCAGTGGCATCATCCGGAACTTCCAGGCGCTGTATCAAAACCTTTCTTAATTCCTGCTCTTTTATTGACTCAAAATGGTTGAGTTTAATAGATGCTATAATGGCGCATATAAGCACTATAGCAATATAAGAAGTAGCCGTAAATTTTCTGTCATTATATAAAAAGGCGTAGCCTCTAATTATAATCAGCACCATCCAAAGCAGATAAAACAAGCTAAATTCCCAATAGTATGTTGCTATGCCTGTAGTAATTATTACACTTAAAACAAGCAACAGCGCCTGCTGTAAAATGGGTATATCAAGCTTAAAACAAATGGTAAGTACCACTTCGTTCAGTAAAAAAAACATCATGAAGCTAAAGCATAACATTAGCACCCCCAGTAAACTAAAGCCCGAAAGGTTAAGCACATTGTTTACATCAAAGCTGATTTTGGAATTAATGACCAAGCCATAAAAAACCCTCAACAGGCTGGTTGACGTGATAATAAGCAAGAACAAGCAGCTCGCAAAAATCAAATAGCTTACTATTTTTCCGGGCACATTTTTAATGAGCCGGTTGCGATGTGTATAGGCAAAAATAACAAACCAACATAGGGCCAATATATTTATGCAAAAATCGCCCAGGGAGCGGAATAATGGAGACGACGCATATAATTGCGGACTAAACAGCGAGAGCTCATGCGTAAAATAGGGCCAGCCATAATGTAAATTTATGAATCTAAAAAGCACAATAAACCCTAACAAAAACAACAATGCACTCCATATGTAATTTTTGCCGGCCAAATAAAGGGCTACATTATTTATGAGGATGAAAAGGGTAAAGATCGCTAAAAGCCAAAAACCGATAACAAAATAAAAAAAGCGGTGATTAACCCCTTTTACCAGTTTTAAAGAAAATAAATACACGTTATTAACATCGTGCACCGCATAAACATTCTTATCCGTAAAGTCGGCTATGGCTATGTTATCGTCAATAGTAAGATCTTTGGCGAATATGTTTTCCAGGTAGTCATTTGTAAATGGATAATTGGTTTTTACCGGGATAAAAAATATGACCGAAACATTTCCCTCGGTTTTTTTGATGGTTTCGTAATACCCATTAGGCTGTTTTATAAAAGAACAACCTTCTTTTAATTTAGCAGCATTTTGGGGTATGACCCTTACACCAGTCCAAAAGTCAAGTAAGCCATTTTTATAAACGAGTATCCAAATGCCATTTTTCATGGTATACTCGTTAATGTAAGCCAAGCCTTTGGCCGGTGTGTTACGCAGTTGCTTTATTTCATCAAAAACCTGTTGGTTGTTAAGGGCATTATAAACATCTGCCTCCTTGGCGTGCAGGTTGTTCTCTAACAGCTTTGCCGTTTGGATTAAGTTATTTGCAGGCGTATACGTACTTTCAACAATAATTGCTGTAAATAACAAACTGGCAAATAATAGAACCAGTAATACACGTATTTTTCCGGCAGTGCTCAATTTGTTAAATCTACTAAATCATGGTAAAAGTAAGCCATCATTATGATGGCTTGTAATTATTCTATTACAGCGCTTGCTGTAGGGATATCGCGGTTAACTTTTTTTACAAGGCCTTGCAATACCTTTCCGGGGCCAACTTCGGTAAACGATGTGGCACCATCCCTAAGCATTTGCTCAACAGTTTGTGTCCAGCGTACCGGGCCTGTTAGCTGAGCTATAAGGTTATGTTTTATGTGCTCAATATCAGTATAAGGTTTGGCATCAATATTTTGATACACCGGGCAAATTGGTTTTTTAAATTCTGTATTAACAATGGCGGCTTCCAGCTCAACACGGGCGGCTTCCATTAATGGCGAGTGGAAAGCACCACCAACATTCAGCTTTAAAGCGCGTTTGGCACCAGCTTCGGTCATTTTTATGCAGGCAGCATCAACACCGGCAACAGTACCTGATATTACTAATTGACCCGGGCAATTATAGTTTGCCGGTACAACAACATCTGTTAACCGCTGGCAAATATCTTCTACCGTAAAGTCATCAAGCCCTAAAATAGCGGCCATTGCCCCCGGTTGTATCTCGCATGCCTTTTGCATGGCATTTGCACGGGCGGCAACTAAACGCAATCCGTCCTCAAATGATAAAGCACCTGTTGCTACCAATGATGAAAATTCGCCCAGCGAGTGGCCGGCAACCATTTTTGGTGCAAAATCATGGCCCAAAACTTTTGCTAATATTACCGAGTGCAGGAAAATAGCAGGCTGGGTTACATTGGTTTGTTTAAGATCTTCTTCGGTACCATCAAACATTATATCTGTAATGCGGAAACCTAAAATTTCATTGGCTTGTTCAAATAACTCACGCGCCAGTTCATTTTGCTCGTAAAGGTCTTTACCCATGCCTGGGAATTGGGCGCCCTGCCCTGGAAAAATGTATGCTTTCATTTGTTATGGTTCATTTGTTCATTTATTCAATGGTTCATTTGTGCAAAGTTCAATATAGGTTTTCAAACCCAATGAACTAATGAACCAGTGAGCTAATAAACTAACTTAAATTCGAAGAAATTAAATTTAAAAATTCTGTTCTGGTTTGGCCTTTTAAAAACTCGCCGGTAAATGCCGATGTGGTAGTTACCGAGTTTTGCTTTTGTACGCCACGCATGCTCATGCACAGGTGCCGACACTCAATTACCACGCCAACTCCTATGGGGTTAAGAGTTTCCTGGATACAATCGCGTATTTCGTTGGTTAAACGCTCCTGTACCTGCAAGCGGCGGGCAAACACATCTACAATACGCGGAATTTTGCTCAGCCCTACAACATATCCGTTAGGGATATAGGCAATATGCGCTTTGCCAAAAAACGGCAGCATATGATGCTCGCACATCGAGTAAACTTCTATATCTTTCACAATCACCATCTGGCTGTACTCTTCCTTAAACATAGCCGAGTTAAGTATCTCCTTTGCATCCAGATCATAGCCATGGGTAAGGTAAAGCATTGCTTTGGCAATGCGCTCTGGGGTTTTCAGCAAACCTTCGCGTTCGGTGTTTTCACCTATCTGTTTTAAAACTTCAAGGTAATTGGCAGACAGGCTCTGTATCAGTTCGGGATTGTAACGGTCAATTTTTTGATACCCGTTTATACCCTCGTCCCTGTCAGGAATGTTATCGTCGTTGATCATGGGTTAGGTTTATCCGCCAAAATATTCGGCAGAGTTATTTTCTGTTTCGTACAATTTTACCGAATGCAAAAACACACCCGGATAAGCTTCTATAGGGGCTTTAAGCTGGTTGAATATGCCAATGCAAAGCAACTCGGTAGATGCCATAATACCCGACATAAATTCAACATCCATATTGATGTTCTTATGGTCGAGTTTTTCAATTACATACTCGTTTATGATCACCTTAAGCTCTTTAAGGTCAATAAGGTAGCCTGTGGCGTGGGTAACCTCGCCTTTTACGGTTACAAATAAATTGTAATTATGGCCGTGCCAGTTAGGGTTGGCGCATTTGCCAAATACTTCCTGGTTTTTCTCTGCGCTCCATTCTTCGCGGTACATACGGTGTGCTGCGTTAAAATGTTCCTTGCGCGTAATGTGTATCATCATAATAATTAATGGTGCAAATATACAAAACAAAAACAGGCGAGTTGTTTTATCTTAGCTGTCAAAAAATAGCATTTATGCGAATATTGTTCGTAGCAGCAACCTCTTTTGAAGTGGAAAGTCTAAAGTTGAAGGTAGAAAGTCAAAATAATGCATCAAACTTTGAACCTTCAACTTTAAACTTCAAACTCCTCATTACCGGTGTGGGCATGGTAGCAACAGCTTATGCACTGGGCCGCGAACTGTCAAAAAACCAATATGACCTGGTAGTAAACCTTGGAATAGCCGGCAGCTTTGACCGTAGCTTTGCCTTGGGCGATGTTGTAGAAATTACCGAAGATACGCTTGCAGAATTAGGTGCGGAGGATGACGAAGCATTTTTACCTATAACACAAATGGGCTTTGGCGAAAGCGCTTTTAAAGCAACTGAAAGCCTTTATAATTTTTATAAAACAGCTAACCTTAAACAAGCCACGGCTATTACCGTAAATACGGTTCATGGCAATGAGGCATCTATCCAAAAAATACAGGCACGTTTAAATGCACAGATTGAAAGCATGGAAGGAGCCGCATTCTTCTACGCCTGCAAAGAAGCGGGGGTGGCTTGCATACAAATCAGGGCAGTGTCAAATTACGTTGAAAAACGTAACCGGGATAACTGGAAGATAGGGCTTGCCGTTAATAATCTGAATACATTTGCTGCTGCTTTAATAGAGGAGTTACAAATAATACCATGAAACTAACTATCGGCTTTTCGCCTTGCCCAAACGATACTTTTATTTTCGACGCGCTTATCCATCATAAAATTGACACCGAAGGCCTGGACTTTGAAGTGTTTTATGATGATGTGGAAACGTTAAACCAAAAGGCTTTTCGCGGCGAGCTGGATATTACCAAACTAAGCTACCACGCCTTTGCCTACGCTGCAGATAAATACATTCTGCTTGATGCGGGCAGTGCATTGGGTTTTGGTGTTGGCCCATTGCTAATCTGCAAAGGGGATG
>NZ_JAQBOI010000249.1 GCF_028288105.1 Mucilaginibacter sp.
TGCTCAAATGCCTCGGCTAACAGGGAAACACCTATTAGTAGCAGGAACGACAAGGCCAGCATTTTTACTGTTGGGTGCTTGTTTACAAAGTTGGCTACACCACTTGATGCCCACATCATAATGCCTACGGCGACTACAACGGCCGCTATCATTATCTCTACGTGTTTAGCCATACCTACCGCGGTAATAACCGAATCCAGCGAGAATACAATATCCAGTAACATGATCTGGAAGATGGTGCCCCAAAAAGAATGCGGCTTAACCTTTTCGGCGTTTTCGTCCTCGCCTTCAATTTTATGGTGAATTTCGGCAGTACTTTTATAGATAAGGAATAATCCTCCTATTATCAGTATCAGATCACGGCCGGATATAGCTAGTTTCTCTACCCATTCCGGGTCAGTGATGTTTAATAAGCCAGACAGGCTGAATAGTGGCGCGGTCAGTTTCATTACCCAGGTAATGGTAAGCAGCAGCAACACACGGGTTATCATGGCCATAGCCAAACCCAGTTTGCGGCCTCTTTCCTGTTGGTATTTTGGTAACTTATCTGATAGGATAGATATAAAGATCACATTATCGATACCTAAAACTATCTCTAAAACGGTTAGTGTGATAAGCGATACCCACGCTTCCGGGTCGGTAAATATTTCCATGCAGCTATAAAACTTGTTGGCCTAAAAATAGCAAAACCCCTGCCGTTATGACAAGGGTTTTGCATTTTATGATGGATTTTGTTGTTTTAGTAAAACTTTACATCGGTATAGCTTGCATTGATAGCAATTTTACCATCGCTGTTATTTTTACCGATATAACCTTTGTATGTTTTAGTTGACGACCAACCACGGTCTTCATCTGTCGGCGTTTTAGCGGTCACTTTCATATTGTCGTCGTTATAATTAAAGCCGCCAAACTTGGTGATCACATCAAAGTTAAAACTATCCGCATTTTTAAAATCGAGCTTTATTTTTGTAAACGAAGCGTTTATGGTTAAGTTTCTTACTGATTTTTCAATAGTGCCAATGCTAAAGCCATCGCCATACTTGATGTTTATATCAGCCGAGTTTTTTAACCTGTCCACACTAAAACCTGCGAATGAAATAGTTGCAGCAATATTATTTACGGTACCCGCTTTTACTTTGCCATAGCCCAGATCCAACTTGCCACCATTAAAAGTTACAATGTTAGCATCGCCAAACCTCACTCTTACATCGTTATCTTTACTCAACAGTTGCTGTGCATTTAAGGTGCCGTATGATACTCTTATTATAGTTTTTCCGGATAGGTCTGGCAGGGTAACGGAGCCAAACTTATTGGTCAGATCTAATGTGTTACCGGCCGGCATGTATACCGTATAGTTGATCTCGATATGGTTATCGCCATGCCTGCTGTTATTGTTGTTACGGGCTATGTTGGTTTTAAAAGAAACTACATTACCAACTTTGCTGTCACTAATACTTGACCCGTTGATCATGTCGTTAACATACTCTTCATCTTCCGATCCAAATTTCATTTGCACGTCAACCTTAAACTCATTTTTGGTCCAGGTGTTAACTACCACTTTACCAAAGCTGTTGTTTATTTGCAGTATATCATTTGCATCTGCACTATAGCTTTTGCTGTAATTTTTAATTTTTTCGGTTAACTCGCCTTTGGCAACCTTCTCTTTATATTCTTCATCGTTAATGTTGTTGCTATTGCTGTAGCTTATGCCATTAAAGTTTTTGAAAGCGCCTGAAAATTCAGGGGCCATTTCGTTAAAGCTGCCTGCAAAGTTTTTACCGAAGTCCTTAAAGCTTTCGTTGAAGTTTTTGCCAAAATCTTTAAAGTTTTCGTCAAAATCTTTGAAAGCAAAGTTCATTTCCTTATTTATCTTAAAGTTTTTATTGTTCATCTGCTTTTGCAGCTGGCGCATTTTTACTTTAAGGTTAGCCATGTTTTGCTTAAAGGCTTTGTTTTGTTTAAAAACATAAACCTTTGGCGCTGCCGGTGGCTCTGGCGGGGCCATTGAGTCTTGTGCAGACGCCGTGGTTGTGATAACCAACACAGCAATAGCAGCAAGCAGACCGTGTTTAAATATCTTTGTTCTCATTTTGATGATCCTTTTTACTTTGATTAAATTGTTCAATTACATTCAGTTGCTGATTAAGCACCTCGGTTTGTATTTGCAAGTTCCGGATCATTGCACGTAAAACACGTTCCTGGTTGGGGCTGGTAGCTAAATCTATATTTAGTTTTTTGTAGTTCGCATCCATTTTTATAAGCTCCGCATTAAACTCCTTGTATAGCTGCGGATCAAATTTGGCAACAAGCTTTAATCTTGTGCGCTGGCCTTCAATCACCGATGCATAATGCACCTGTTGTTTGGCATAGGTTGGGTTAATATCGGCCAGATCTACGCCTGCCGGTTTTTGGCTTTTTAGGTACAAACCGAACCCTAAGCCCATAACTACGATCACCGATGCGGCTACTTTTAGTACAAAGGCCAGCGAGAAAGTTTTTGCTTCGCGCTTTTTTAGCGGCTGCACTTCCTCCCATGCATCCAATTCTTTGGCAATATTGTTCCAGATATCAGCACGTGGTTCCAGATCGTCAAATTCTTCCCTGTTGTTGCTTATAAAATCTTCTAACCGCTTGCTCATTTTCTTATTCCTTTCCTTGTTAATATCTCGCTCAATTTTCTTTTAGCCCTCAAAAACTGTGTTCTTGATGTATTTTCTGTAATGTGTAATACTTGTCCTATTTCTTCGTGGTCGTATCCCTCTAAAAGGTAAAGCGATAATACCACCCGGTAGCCTTCGGGCAATTCCTTTATGGCTTCCTTTACCTGCGCCACCTGGTATTGTATATCTTCGTCATCCCAGGGCTCCTCATCAGGTACGTTATCCAACTGGCCATCTTCTATCTCAACAAACGCTAACTTCCTTTTTCGCAAAAGGTTTATAGACCGATGCACCACAATCTGCTTTAGCCATAAACCAAAGGTAGTTTCCTGCCTAAAATCCTTCAGTTTATTAAAAGCATCGGTAAACGATTCCTGCAAAACATCTTCTGCCTCGCCAATATTGCCCACTATCCTAAAGGCGATGTTCAACATCGCTTTCGAATATAATCGGTACAACTCATAGCAAGCTTTTTTACTGCCTTGCTTACACTCAACCACCAGGTTGTAATGCTTATCTACGTATACGGCTTCCAAATTACTGACAGGTTTCAGATTAAATGACGCAGGCTATTTAACAACGTTGCATGATGTGTGAAAAAAGTTTTAATAAATATTATTCTGACCATTGATTTACAGGCTTTAAGGCTGGCTATTAGGCTAATTATCCTACAAAATCAAGAGAATTATACTCCCGGGATAAATGCATCTATCGCTTCTACCGCGCTTGTATATCTATCATCGCCGGTGCCGGATATAAGCACATAGCGGGCGTTTAAGGCTTGTAACTCTTTGTGCCATACATCCATGAAATGTTCGCGCATATGGGGGAAGTCACGCAGCGGGTCATCCTGCCAGGGCAGATCTATATCTAATAATAAGTACAGATCGTATGGGTGTTTTGGTAATTCGTCTACAACTTCCTGCGGCGATTTGCCGAAAATTTGATCGCTCCAAATTTTAACGGTGATGAATGTAGTATCGCAAATAAGTAGCTTATTTGCCTTGGGTAACAGCTCTGCCTCTAACGCCAGCTGGCCATGAAACATATTTATCTCATCCTGCCAGGTAGGCGGTTCGGTTAGCTTTTCGCAATACCCCCGGGCATACTCGGGTACCCAAATAGTATGATAGTGTGCTGCCAGATATGCTGACATAGTAGACTTTCCGGTAGATTCCGGGCCAACAACAGCGATCTTAATTATATTGGATTTCGAATTTTCGATTTCGGATATCTCCATCAGTTTCTTGTCTATTGATTCTTATTTCTTGCCTCTAATTTCCAGTCTTTTCGCCAGTCTATATACCCCATCAAAGCTATGCCTATATATATGGCATACATTACAGCGGTTAAATGAAGATCTTTAAAAAGATAGATGCCTACATATATAATATCCACAAATATCCATATCAGCCAATTCTCTAACACTTTTCTGGCCAGAAACACTTGCGCTACAAGGCTGCAGGCTGTGCAAAAACTATCAAGATATGGGTACGATGCCGTAGTGTATTTTAAAAGTGAGCCCAAAATAAAAGTGAATACAACTACGGCAATGGCCGATAAAATGATCTCCTTTTTAGTAATGCGTGCTACAGGTGCCTTTTTTTCGGTAGCGGGTTTTTGGCTCCAGTAATACCAGCCGTAAATATTCATTGCTAAAAAATAAACCTGCAAGCCCATATCGGCAAACAAGTGTGCTTCAAAAAAAATGAAGATGTAAATTACTACGCTAATGATTGCAAAAGGCCAGTTCCAGGTATTATTTTTAGCCGCCAGGTACACACACAATAAACCGGTGATGACACCAATTACCTCGAGCAAATTTTGATGCTGCCACCAATCCTGCAGTGTGTGTACGATTTGCATGGGGTAAATATAAACAAGCAAATATTATTACAATGTCTTTATTTAACCACAAAGTACACAGAGAATAAAACCACAGAGGGCACAAAGAAATGTCTCTGTGCCCTCTGTGAAAAAACTTTGTGTCCTCTGTGGTTAATTTGAACGCCTACCAGATCTTCACCCTTTTCTCAGGATCCAACCACATCTTATCACCTTTTTTAATGCCGAAAGCTTCGTAAAATTCGGGCACATCGGTAAAGGGACCGTTCACACGTAAAAAGCTCGGAGAATGTTCGTTGGTTAATATCTGGCTGGATAATGATTCTTTTCTATCCTGACCTAACCAACCTAAAGCGTAACCCATAAAATAACGCTGTATAGGGGTTAGGCCGTTAATGGTTTTACCTTCTTTGTATTGATCTGTTTTTTTGAATGCATCCAGGCCAATAACTATACCGCCCAAGTCGGCAATGTTTTCGCCAAGGGTAGCTTTGCCATTAATATGCAGGCCATAAACTGTATAGCCGCTAAACTGGTCGGCAAGCATTTTTGCCCGTTGGGCAAATTTGGTCGAATCCTCTGGTGTCCACCACGCTTTAAGGTTTCCCTTTTCATCGTACTGTCGGCCCTGGTCATCAAAGCCGTGCGTAATTTCATGCCCTATGGTTGATGCGGCACCGTAACCGTAAACTACCGCGTCGTCAATATTCTCATCTAATGCCCATGGCACCATAAATATAGCGGCAGGTAAAACTATCTCATTGTTCGACGGATTATAGTAGGCATTATAAGTTTGCGGCGTCATACCCCATTCGGTACGGTCAACCGGTTTGCCCAGCTTGTTTGCATTAAATTTATGCCAGTAATTATTACCGCGGATAATATTTTGCACGTATGATGAGCGGTCGATATCCAGCGAAGAAAAATCTTTCCATTTATCGGGGAAGCCAACTTTAGGAAATACTTTTGCAAGTTTACCATGCGCCTTTTTCTTGGTTTCGGCGCTCATCCAGTCCAGTTTATCAATATGTTCTGCAAAAGATGTGCGTACAGCTTCCACCAGATCAACATAGCGCTTCTTGGTTTTCTCGGGAAAGTATTCTTTTACGAAGATCTGTCCAAGCACTTCGCCCATTAAGCCACCTTCGGTATCCAGCACACGCTTCCAGCGGGGAAGTTGTTCTTTCCTGCCGGATATAACGGTTCCATAAAAGCGGAAATTTTCATCATTGAAAGCTTTACTCAGATAGGGGCTATAATCGTTCACAATATTTTTGCGGATATAGTTTTTCCAGTCGTCAATACTGTAAAGGGCCAGCGCCTTATTAAATGCGCGATAATATTCCGGCTGGCCAACAACTACGCTATCAACCTTTTTATAATCCATTTGCTCAAAGGTTGTTTTCCAATCTACACCAGGCGCAAGCTTGCTTAAGCCGGCCAATGGCATTTTGTTATAGTTATGGTATGGGTCGCGCAGGTCTTCCAGTTTACGCGAACTATCTGCCAGGGATTTCTCAAGCGCATAAGTATGTTTGGTAGCGGCCAAAGCAGCATCAGGAGCTAAGCCCAGCAGCTTAAACAGCGTGGGTAAATGTTTTTGCTGATAATCGTTACGAATGGCGGCGCTGTGCTCATCGGTGTTAAAATAATAATCGCGGTTAGGCAAGCCAATGCCCGATTGATACAATTGCATGATGATCTTTTCACTGTTGCGATCATCCTGCCCGGCGTATGCGCCAATTGGGGTTTGTACACCAATGGTTTCCAGATGCGCAAATTCTTCAATCAGGCTTTTTACATCAGTTATCTTGTCAACTTTTGCCAGCTCATCTTTTAGAGGGGTTAAACCCTGTTTTTCTATATTAACGGTATCTAAACCACTAAAGTAAAAATCGCCAATTTTTTGTGTGTTGCTGCCTTTGGGCGCATCTGCTTTAAGCGCGTCTTCGTTTATTTTTTTCAGTTTATTGCGCAGGTCTTCCTGCACCACGTTGCCAATACCCCATGACGAGTAAGCCCCCGGTATAGGGTTCTTTTTAAGCCAGGCACCATTGGCGTACTTAAAAAAATCATCGCCGGGTTTAACACTTTTGTCGATGTTTTTTATCAGCACATCATTCTTCGCGTAGATTTTATTTTGGTCTTTACAAGCGCTTAGCAGCAAGGCGCCTACTGCACATGCGGCAATTGCATGTATTGTGTTCTTTTTTAAACTCATTTTTTATGGTTTGTCTGAAATAAGATACAAGGTGTGTATGGAAAAACAGAATGTTATAATTTTCAGTACATCCGTTTTTTAGTAATATTCTTTAAAAATCAACTTAAAGCAGCATTAAAACAAAAAAATATTTAAATACTTCTGCAAAAAGAATGTTACGTATTTCTACGTGGTTTTTGGATGAAACAAATAAGACGCAAAAGTGATTTCATTTTTTAAAGCGCTAATAATCAATAGTTAATAAGAAAGTCTATTTTTTATATCTACTAACAGGGCTTAATATTTATTCCTATTGGGAATAAACATTTAACGAGCCGTGGGAAAAAACCGGCCCATTTTTAAATTATGGCTTATCTTTTGTTAAATGTTTAACGGTCCTGCATACATCTTTGAAAAATATTGCATCTACCTATGGAAAATTTTCAAATAGTTAAAGACTAAAAATGAATTCTCAGTTGCCCAAGTTGAGATGAATATGTTCTTTTATTTTGGGTTTAATCAATAGTTTAAATTAATTAGGGGAAAAGGGAGCTTCAAAAGAGCTCTCTTTTTTTGTATTGATATTTTTACTATGCGTGCATAGTATTAAATGAAATTTGTTATACATTTACGCTATGCATTTTGAACTAACCGAAGAACACTTAATGATACGCCAGGCTGCACGTGATTTTGCACAAAACGAGCTAAAACCCGGTGTGATAGAACGCGACGAACACCAGAAATTTCCGGCAGAGCAAATAAAAAAATTGGGCGAGCTTGGGTTTTTAGGTATGATGGTATCACCACAATACGGTGGCAGCGGCATGGATGCCATATCTTATTCCATAGTAATGGAAGAGCTGTCTAAAGTTGACGCATCTGCTTCGGTAGTAGTATCGGTGAATAACTCGCTGGTTTGCTATGGGTTAGAAAAATATGGTAACGAAGAGCAAAAGCAAAAATTTCTGATACCATTAGCTCAGGGCGAAAAGATAGGTGCTTTTTGCCTGAGCGAGCCCGAGGCTGGTTCTGATGCCACATCGCAGCGTACAACCGCCATTGATATGGGCGATCATTACCTGCTTAACGGCACCAAAAACTGGATAACCAATGGCAGCACAGCCTCTACCTATATAGTAATGGCCCAAACCGATGCTTCTAAAAAGCATAAAGGCATTAACGCCCTTATTGTTGAAAAAGGCATGGAAGGTTTCACCGTTGGCGCTAAAGAAAATAAATTAGGTATTCGCGGGTCCGACACGCATTCGCTAATGTTTACCGATGTGAAAGTTCCAAAAGAGAACCGCATTGGCGAAGATGGCTTCGGGTTTAAATTTGCCATGGCCACGTTGGAGGGCGGGCGTATTGGTATTGCATCGCAGGCATTAGGTATTGCAGCCGGCGCTTACGAGCTATCTATACAATATGCTAAGGAGCGTAAAGCTTTTGGTAAAACCATTGCCGACCTGCAGGCCATCCAGTTTAAACTGGCCGATATGGCTACTGAGATAGAAGCAGCACGTTTGCTTTGCTATCGAGCGGCATGGTTAAAAGATAATGGATTGCCTTATGCGCAGGCCGCATCAATGGCAAAACTGTTTGCATCTGAAACGGCAATGCGCACTACTGTTGAGGCTGTACAGATACACGGCGGCTACGGTTATGTAAAAGAATACCATGTAGAACGGTTAATGCGCGATGCAAAGATCACCCAGATATACGAGGGGACATCTGAAATTCAGCGCATTGTCATATCGCGCGAGGTATTGAAATAGTTTGACAGGTTTTATTACTTTTGATAAAGTATATAAGATTAGTAGACTATTTACGCATGATAAAAAAGATATTATTTAGCGCGGCACTTTTAACCGGGCTAACGCATATAAGTTCGGCACAAACAACATTAAAAACGGGTATCTGGCGCGGCGCTTTAATAACCGCATCGGCCAATGAGATACCTTTTAATTTTGAGGTAACTAATACCGGTGGCAAGCAGGAACTGGCCATTATAAACAGTACCGAGCATTTTAAGGTGACCGATGTTACCGCCAAAGGCGATTCGGTATTTATAAAAATGCCTTTGTTTGATTCGGAGTTCCGTTTAAAGCTGGATGGCAATAATTTAAAAGGACATTATATAAGGCACTTAGGCGACCGTGATGTACCAATGGACTTTACCGCGACAGCCGGTACACCATGGCGCTTTTTAAAAACACCTGCTAAAACAGCATATAATGTAAGCGGCCGCTGGTCGGCTATTATTGGTGAGGGTGATGGTAGGGATACTACTGTTGGCGAGTTTAAACAGGTTGGCCCAAAAGTTACCGGGACATTTTTAACCACCACGGGCGATTACCGTTTTTTAGAAGGCACGGTATCCGGCGATAGCCTGTACCTGTCGTGCTTTGATGGCGGCCACGCCTATTTGTTCACCGCTAAAATTACCGATACAAATACCTTAACCGATGGCAAATTCTTTTCTGGCTTAACCGGCAAAGATGTTTGGAGCGCCGTAAGAAACGAGAATGCCAAATTGCCAGATGCCTATTCATTAACCGCATTAAAGCCCGGTTATAAAAAGCTTGCTTTCAGCTTTAAAGACCTTACCGGCAAAACCGTATCGCTTGATGATGCCCGCTTTAAAAACAAAGTTGTTATTGTGCAGATATTAGGCTCGTGGTGCCCAAACTGTATGGACGAAACCGCCTACATGGTCAATTACTATAAAAAATATCAGCAAAAAGGTGTTGAAGTTATCGGGCTTGCTTATGAGCGCACTACAGATTTTGCCAAATCGCAACGCGCACTGGCGCAGGTAAAAAACAGGTTCGATGTTAAATACCCTATCCTGATAACCGGCTACACCAGTAACAAGGCAGAAACGGCTAAAAGCCTGCCTATGCTAACCAAGGTTGTGGGTTTCCCAACTACTATTATTATTGACAAGGCCGGCGATGTACGTAAGATACACACCGGCTTTAGCGGACCGGGTACAGGCGAGCATTACACCGAGTTTATAAGTGAATTTGAAAAGCTGACAGACGATTTGCTGGCGGAGAAATAAATATAAATATTATTTATATTGCTTTCCTAAACTTTAATCAATGGATCAATTTATCCTTGGCGCTATTGCGCTTATCTTTTGGCTTGTCTTGGTAGTTACTTTCTTCAATATAAGTGGGAATCTCAGAAAAATACGCGAAACATTAATTCCTGTATTAACAAAATACCAAAATGATGAGTTACAAGCAAAGCGCCTTAAATTTTATGTTAATAAAAGCTTGCCAGGCAATGAACTTCAACAGATAATTGCTCTTACGGAGATCATATATGCTGAGCTATTAGAGCCGACTATTAGTCAACTGGAAAGAAATTCTAGATATGAAAGACTTGGCAACGATTATGGGGCAATATTTGATAGATTGGGTTATCAATTCCCGTCAAATGTTGAACAAAAATAAGCTCAAAGAAGGTGCTCAATTGTTCAGTTTTTCAGGGGTTCAAAAACAAATTCTCGCTTATCTGAGGGATTATACCTTTCTCCAGCGCGGTATTAAACAATAACTTAACTGCCTTTTTGCCTTCCACACCCAAATCAACAGAAAATTTATTAACGTATAGTTCGATGTGTTTATACATCACCTCTTCGCTCATTTCCTGAGCATGCGAACGGATGTATTCCAGTCCTGATTTTGGGTTGGCAAAGGCAAACTCCACCGAGCGTTTAATAACCCGGTTTATTTTATGCTGAACATCCAACGGTAAATTGCGGTTAGCTACAATACCGCCTAATGGGATGGCGCAGCCGGTACGTTTCTCCCAATAATCGCCCAGGTCAATTATTTTGTGCAGGCCCTTATCCTGGTAGGTAAAGCGGTTTTCGTGGATGATCAAACCCACATCAACCCGGCTATGAAGCACAGCGTTCTCGATATCCGAAAAAACAAGTTCCTGTTTATTAATAGCATCAGGGAAGGCCAGGCTTAGTAAAAAGTTAGCGGTGGTGTATTTACCGGGAATGCCTATTTTAAGGTTCGGGCTGCCGGTTTCAAGTTGCCCTTTTAAATTTTCCGCATCCCCTTTGCAGATTAGCAATGGGCCAACACCAAAACCCAATGCACTGCCCGCATCAAGCAGAATGTATTTATCTGCAGCGTAGGCAAAGGCGTGGTAGCTTAGTTTGGTAATATCCAGCTCGCC
>NZ_JAQBOI010000256.1 GCF_028288105.1 Mucilaginibacter sp.
AACCGGAACATATTGTTAATATAAACTTAACTATAAAGTGTCCTTTACTTAAGATAGCATCAATAGCTTTGTTGACATGATTGCAATGCGGCATTGGTTTGAATGTGATTTTGATACAATACGCTGCAAATTCTTAAAGAAATATCAATGTTGTTCATGTATTAATATCCTGCCTATGTAATATCTCAATCCGTCACCGCTATCCGGTCGGTTAATAAAAACCGGTGAATGCGCTAACATTCACACGGTCCGGTCAATCATTAAATAACTTAAGAAGCGCTCTATTGCTTTACTGTCATTTACTCACAATCAACTCTTAAAAATATGAAAAAAAAGATTACCCATGATCTTTTTAAAGTGTTTTCCGTAAAACATGTCCTCTCTTTATTGATCATGCTGCTTTCGTTATCAACCTTTGCAGCGCATAAAAAAACATCGCCTCACACATTGGCAATACAAGTTACCGGTGTGGTTACAGATGAAAACAATCAGCCATTACCCGGCGTAAACGTACGTGTCAAAAACACAACCGTTGGTACTTCAACCGATGCCAATGGTAAGTACATTATATCTGCAGAGCCGGGCTCAACCCTGGTTTACTCATTTATTGGATACCTTACATTTGAAACGCCTGTTACTACAGCGGCAACTATAAATGTTAAACTAAAGCCACAGGCAAACATGCTTAACGAGGTAGTAGCCATCGGTTATCAATCTATTCGTAAAAGCGATGTAACGGGTGCTATATCAAGTGTTAAGGCAAGCGAGTTAAACCTGTCTGCACCCACACTGGGCCAGGCATTGGCCGGTAAAGTTGCGGGTGTTCAGGTATCACAAACTAATGGTGCGCCATATCAAAGTACTAAAATAAGGGTGCGTGGTGTTGGTTCATTCAATGCAAACTCCGATCCTTTATACGTAATTGACGGTTATCCGGCAGGAAATGATATTTTTATTAATCCCAACGATATCGAGTCTATAGACATACTAAAAGATGCGGCATCTGCTGCTATTTACGGTTCCCGTGCATCTGGTGGAGTTGTTATAATTACTACCAAAAAAGGCAAAGAGGGTAAAGGCAAGTTTGAATATGATGTGCAAACAGGTGTTAACCAGCTGGCTAAAAAGGTAAAATTACTTGATGCCAATGGCTTCGCGCAGTTAGTGATAGACGGCCGTAATAACAGCTACCATGACCTATGGGTTAACAGCGGCAAAACCTGGAACGATGCGATGTATTCTGATCCTAATGCTACTCGTATTGCCAATGTGGGTAATGCCGGTAGCGTAAGTATCCCTGCCGAGATCTACAATTTTGCTACCCAAAGCGTTATTCCGCAAACGGTAAATACCGATTGGCAGGATGAACTGTATCGCAATGCAATTTATCAAAAGCACAACTTATCTTTTTCAGGTGCATCTAACGGGGTTAGGTATTTTGTAAGTGGTGCTTACCAAAACCAACCGGGTATTATTCGTTCAAGCGGGCAGGAACGTTATAACTTTCGTACCAATGTAGATGGCGATGTAAGCAAAAAACTGCATGTAGGCGCCAGTATAGCATATACCCAAAACCTTAACCGCGAAATTCAGGAGGGGCGTTTTGATCATGGGCCGATTTTAGGAGCATTGATCTACATGCCTTATTTTTCGGCATATAACCCGGATGGTTCTTTAGCTACTAACGCTGCAGCATCGCAATCTGCGGCTTATGGTTACCAGTCTATTGAAAACCCGCTGGCGCTGGCAGACCGTACCAAAATAAGCCGTAAAGGTTACCGCAGTACCTACAATGGCAATGTAACTTATACTATTTTACCGGGCTTTAATGCTAAAGTTAACTTAGGTACCCAAACGTATAACGAAAAGTACGACTATTACCTGCCAACCACCTTAAGCAGTGGTGCATTCCCTCCGGGTTCAACACAATCGTTGGCGGCGGCAACTGCAGCAGCCCAAACGTTTAGCCAGTTAGACCAGTTAGGTGAATTTACATTAAACTATAATAAGCAACTTGGAAAGCACCGTATAGATGTATTAGCAGGCTACACGGCCCAAAAAACAAGCACCGATATAGTTAGTGTTTATGCCCGTGGATTCCAAAATGATAACATCCCGGAAATTACAAATAAAGGGGCCGATCCAAGCAATTTTACACTTGTTACACTAACAAATCCGCAACCTGGTTTAGGTTTAATACCTACACAAAAATCGGTTTATACCCTACTTTCATACCTGGGGCGTGTAAACTATAGTTATAATGACAAATACTTTTTAACCGGCTCTTTCAGGGCAGATGGTTCATCACGTTTCGGCCCGCTGAACAAGTATGGTTATTTCCCATCTGTTGCTGCCGGCTGGAATTTATCACAGGAAGATTTCTATCATAATTTTTTGGGCGAACAGTCTACCGTTAAACTACGTGCCAGCTGGGGCTTAAGCGGTAACTTTAACATTGGTAATTACAATACACAGCAAACGCTGGCAAGCCCAACCGGTGTGGTATTGGGTAATAACACCATTGTAACGGCTACCTACCCGAGTGGCATTAAAGACCAAAAGCTGAGCTGGGAAACAACCTCGCAGTATAACTTTGGTACCGATATCGGTTTGTTCAAAGGCCGCTTATCAGTAATAGCTAACTATTATTTAAGCTACTCTTACAACCTGTTATACAATCAGCCTATTTCGGCAATATCAGGCAGTACTACTATCTTAACCAACCTGCGCGATTCCAAGATCCGTAACACCGGGTTTGATTTTCAACTGGATGGCCGTATCATACGATCAAAGGATTTTACCTTTAATGCAAGCGGTAACATTTCTATCAACCGTAATAAGGTGGTTAAACTATCGGGTAACAATACTATTATCATTAACGGTGCCGAACGGTCTTACCTAACAAATATTACACAACAAGGCCGGCCGGTTGGTATGTTTTACGGTTTCCAGGTGGGTGGCCTAATCACAGCCGAAAACCTTGGTAAAACGCCGCCATCATCAGCATCTACAAACCCGGCAAAAATAGGCGATCTGTATTTTGTAGATACCAATAAAGATGGAGTTGTAAATGATGCCGATAAAACGGTTATAGGCTCGCCGTATGCCGATTTTACTTACGGTTTTTCTGTTAACTCTACTTACAAGCATTTTGATATCGCTGCCTCTTTTAATGGTTCTCAGGGTAATAAGGTATTGGATGGCCAGGATTATTACCTGTATAACATGGAGGGATCGGGTAACCAGTATGCAGATGTTGCCAATCGTTATCGTGATCCTGCTAACCCGGGTAATGGTACGGTTTACCGTGCATCACGCGGTGGTACACAAAGTAACAGCACCCGTTTATCTTCCTTCTACCTGCAGGATGGTTCGTTCCTGCGTTGTACCAACATCACTTTTGGTTATACCATTCCAGATGTTCTGCGAAGTAAACTGGGCATTTCAAACGCGCGCATTTTCGCCAGTGTAGTAAATGCTTTCACCATAACCAAATATAAAGGATACAACCCGGAGGTAGATTACAACTATTCGAGTGGTGGATCTAACAACACCCAACCGGCTAACCTTGCACCAGGTATTGATTATGGTGTTTACCCATTGGTGCGTTCATATAACCTGGGTGTAAATATTACTTTTTAAAAAATTAGCTAAACAGACAGATGAAAAAGAAATTAATAGCGATAGGTTGCATTGCAGTATTTATTGCACTAAGCCCGTCATGCAAGAAAGATTTTTTAGA
>NZ_JAQBOI010000257.1 GCF_028288105.1 Mucilaginibacter sp.
TGCTATTTTTGCTGCTCCTCCTGGTTTTTCATATACCAAACCAATTTAGAACTACGCCTGCATTTTTAGGCAGTTGGAATAACGCTCTTAAAATATTCGCCTTAAGCGGCTGTGCTTTTATTGTTGCGGCATCGTTGCCACAAACCGGAACTTTTACAACCGGGTTTGAACGGATCTTACCCTTTGGCAGCTGCTTTTTGGCCATTACCATGATAATATTCGGGATAGAGCACTTTGTTTATATCGGCTTTGTACCCAAGCTTGTACCAAAAGGCATCCCCTTCCCTGTCTTTTGGAGTTATTTTACAGGCGTAGCCCTCATAGCTGCCGGGTTAGGAATCATCCTCAATATTAAACTTCGCCTGGCGGCAAGTTTGCTGGGCCTAATGATATTTATCTGGTTCCTTTTACTGCATATTCCACGTGCACTTGCAGATCCACACAGCGGGAACGGGAACGAAATTGTCAGCGCATTTGAAGCATTAGCTTTTAGCTGTGCCGCATTTATACTGGCAGCAAGTAATAAAAAGATAGACGTTAAGGCTAAGCCTAAAAAAGGTTAGCCATTGCATTCTTGTTTAGAAAAGCGGAATAAGCGATAATTATTTAACCGGCTGAATCCTGGTCGCCTCAAAAATAAACCAGGCGTTCATTATTAAATAGGCTGCCAGCAATATTTGGGCATATATAAAATCAAACCTTTTGGCTTTGTCTATCTCGTCTTTTTTAATCAATTTCAGGGAATAAGAAGTACCTATAATAACAGCAAGTATAAATAACAGTGTAATTCCGTGCAGGGTATCTACCAACGTAAACGTGGTAGATTCGGGCAGTGAAGAGTCTACAATATATTTGTTACCTATCACCGCAAACAAGGCCCCAACGCTTAATCCAAACCGCGAGTCAATACTATCGGTATGTATGTAAAAGCACATATAAGCTATCAGGAAGGCAACATACATCCCTAAAAACATTTTCCAGAACAGGCCCATAGCATCCCTGTCAAGTTGTATCTTAACTTTAAAATTACTGTATTCGGTATGTGGTTTTGCCATGCTCGCATCGCCAAACGCCGTTTCGTAGATCTTTATCCCGGTAGATACATCAAGCGTATCAATACGCCATCCCCTGAGTGTAAAACGAGGGTCGAAGTGTTTGCCAAGTGTATCGGCAGCAAATATTAATGACTTAGAATCAAACTGAGAGTTCTCAATAGAAAACCGAAGTTTCTGCTTGTCAAACGGAAAATTGTCTATCGCCCATGAATCTTTCATTACACATTGCAGCTTCATCAATATATATACCTGATTGTCGCTGGAGTCAACGGTAGAATAAGATTGGGTTACCGATTTTGCCTGCGGCACTTCCAAATTATGCAGAAAATCGAACTTTTTGTTTTTGTATTTAAGCCACAGCCACAGGTTAATACTGTATTCTTTATCCTTAAAATTAATATCGTGGATGCTGGTAATATATATTCCGCTGTATACAGTGTCTGGCTTCTCGGCCTGCGCCTTTACGGATGGAGACGTAAAGAGTATGATAATGAAAGTGATAGCTAAGAGAAAACGTTTATTAATTTTTATGACCATTCCCGGGGTTTGATGTACAAGCTAAAAATAGTCATTTTGTTTGATTACTATTACATTTGCTGCAATAGGCTGTAGCACCCGTAAAATTAGAACGTGGCAGATCGTATATTACCCTAAAGTATAAGCAATGGAAAACTACAGCATCGTTATATTTATCCTCGCTGTAATGATAGGCCTGTCGGCCATTGCCGATAAGGTAAAACTACCCTACCCGGTGCTGCTTATAGTTGCCGGTATCGCGGTTGGTTTTATCCCCTCGATACCCCATATCGAAATTAACCCCGAAATTATTTTCCTGATATTTTTGCCGCCGTTGCTGTACGATGCCGCATTCAATATCTCTTTTAAAACATTTAAAACCAATATCAATACCATTAGTACGCTGGCTATTACGCTGGTATTTATAACAGCATCGGGTATCGCGGTGTTTGCTCATTATGTGATCCCCGGCATGACCTGGCCGCTGGCTTTTGTGCTGGGCTCTATACTATCCGCAACCGATGCAGTGGCTGCCATGAGCATTACCAAGGGCCTTGGCCTGTCGCATAGTACCAACACTATTTTAGAGGGCGAAAGCCTGGTGAACGATGCCTCGGCACTGGTAGCCTACCGTTTCGCTGTGGCGGCGGTAACCGGCACGGCTTTTATGTTTTGGAGTGCCACACTCCAATTTGGGATACTAATGGCAGGCGGGGTTTTGATTGGTTTGATAGTAGGTAAGATCTTGTCTTTTATTATTCAACGCATCCATCACAATAGTTTAGCCACCATTAGTTTTATGCTGCTAACGCCTTTTGTAACCTATTTGGTAGCCGAAGACCTGAACGTTTCGGGCGTAATAGCTGTGGTGATGCTTGGTTTAAGCATTGCCCGTTTTAGCGGGAAGATATTCCCGGATAAGCTTAAACAGCAATCAAAATCGTTTTGGGATGTCATCATTTTTTTATTGAACGGTTTGATCTTCATTTTAATAGGTCTACAGTTCCCGTTCGTTATAAAAAGCATCGACAGCAGCCTGATATGGCAGTACATTGGGTATGCTTTTGCTATAACGATAATTGCTTTATTGCTGCGCATGGCGCGTGTGTTTCTTCAAAAAATTAACCTGCAGCATGCTTTTGATAAAGGCAAACATAAAATAACCGAAGATGCTTTGCTGGATTTTAAGAACAGCCTCATCATTAGCTGATCGGGCATGCGGGGGATAGTATCACTTGCTATCGCGATAGGTTTACCGGTTACCCTTGCTGATGGCCGCCCCTTCCCCGAGCGAAACGCCATTATATTTATTTCGGTAGTGGTGGTGCTTTTCACACTGATAGGCCAG
Organism: Mucilaginibacter sp.; assembly: GCF_028288105.1. Classification (GTDB taxonomy): domain Bacteria; phylum Bacteroidota; class Bacteroidia; order Sphingobacteriales; family Sphingobacteriaceae; genus Mucilaginibacter. The sequence continues at coordinate 2,920 of NZ_JAQBOI010000257.1, forward strand.
GGGTTGACTTTGCCCTGGCTGGTAAAGCGTTTAAGATCTAAGGATAGTACTGCCTCATCATAAACGGCCGGTTAAATATAAGGCCCCACTCATTAAAAGAAGCGGGGCCTTATATGTTACTGCCTTGCAGATCTATGCTACAAGGTTAGCTTCGGCACCAAATGCATGGTCTATAACAATGATCCAGGTACCATTGGCTTGCTGCTTCATTACCTCGATGCCTTTGGCGCTTATTTTTACTTCATCACCATCTGTTATGTTCCATTCAGATCTGCCAACGGCAATATCCCCCGCCTGGAAACAATAAACGGTTTTAATTTCCATTTTCCCTTTTATAGATAAAATGGCTTTAACCGCTTCTTCAAATTTTTCTTTGCCCGATACCGGGTTACCGGGGCTTGCTTCAAATATGCCGCCGGCATCATACATTTTCATTACGGTTGCTACATCGCCTGTATTATAGGCTGCTGCAAGTGTTGCGTGGGCATCTTCGGCCCGTGTTGGTAGGTTCATTTTTTGTGATTTATGTTTGTGAATGGATATTATTTAAAGAGCGAGGAGAAGTTTCTATCGTCGATGACTGCCTTTGCCAATTTCGCGGCGTTATCATATACTTTGTTAAAAAGAAACGGCCCCATGCTGATCCTTTTTACACCCAGCGCGCCCAACTCTTCAAAACCAGGCAAATCTGGCATACACATAACATTAACCGGAAGACTGGTGGCGCTTACCACTTCTTTAATGTCGCTACTGTTGGTGATGCATGGCACAAATATTCCGTTGGCACCAGCGCTTTCATAGGCTTTGATACGGGTAAGGGTTTCATTAAGCGCTGTTGGCATACCCAAAAGGAAACCATCCGTTCTGATGTTTAGAAACAGGTTCATATTATTCCTGCTGATGTGACCGGCCGCCTCGGATAGGATCTTTTCGAATTCGTTTACCGATTGAAACTGGCGTTTAGCGCCGGGAATGGTATCCTCCAGGTTTATGCCCACAACACCTGCGTCATGTAATTTATTGATATTCTCCAGTATGCCGTCAATCGTTCGGCTATATCCCCCTTCTAAGTCAACAGTAAAAGGAATACTAACTATCTCACATACCCGCCTGGCTACCCTAAGCAGTAAATCAAAAGGCAGGTTTTCTCCATCTTCGTACCCAAAAGAGTTGGCCAGGGCCTGGCTGGATACGCCAATTGCTTTATAACCGTTTGCCTCAAATACTTTAGCACTGTTTACATCCCAGATGTTGCCTAACAAGAAAGGTGCGGAACCTTTGTGGAGTTGCTTAAATGTTTCAAAAGAGCTCATATACAATAGATTTATGTTTGTTATTATTGAACATAACAAAGGTATTGCTCCGGTAAATCTTAAAATTGTATAAAGCGGAACTGTTGTTATTTTACAGTTGTAAAAGCTGGTTAACGGGAGTTATATTTTCCAGATAAGCAGAGGGTGTAAAACCGGTAAATGATTTAAAATCCCTAATAAAGTGCGATTGATCAAAATACCCCGAATCGTACGCGATGGAGGTAAGAGGCTGTTCGTTTTTAGCAACCAGCTTAAGGCTAAACTGGAAGCGGTTTATCTTACTGAATGATTTTGGAGAGAGGCCTGTATTTTGGTAAATTAATTTATGCAGATAACGGGTAGTGATGCCATGTTTTGATGCGATATGCCCAAGGTTATTCTCTGCAGGGTTTCTTTTTATACTGGTTAGGATATGGGCTACCTTGTCAATCTTAAAGATCTTTCTATCGTTGTTTATTAACCTTTTCAACAAAAAATCGTCAACAAGCGCTATCCTTTTTTGCTGATCGGTTGTTTCCATGAGCTGCACGTGCAGGTTTTTTACGGGGTTGCCTATAACATCATATAGGTTAGCTATTTGATCATTAAACACCCCAATATCATCATTAAAAAAATAAGATGCCGAGTGGGTGAAAAATTTGATACCCAACATGGTATGCCGGCCTTTTGACCGTATGGCTAAAGGTTTAGTGATCTGGCCCCATAGTTCTATTGCAGGTGTTTTGATAAATTGGTTATCTACCCATGATTCCCAAATGCCTTCACCCAAATTAAATATCGCCTCCATGTCACCACTCGGAAATACAATATCCTCAAACTCTATATCAGAATTTGATTCAAAGATGTAATAATGCCTCACATAAGGCTTTAAAATATCAGAGGGGGCAAATTGTTTAAATTCCATTTATATCGCTAAACAAAAATAACACCTTTTATTATAAGCGCCTAAAATTCAAGGGCATTACTGTGCTTTACGATCACTACTAAATGAATCCCTGAACATTTTCCACCCTTTAGCGGTCTTTTTCCAGAGTACCAGAAATTTCCCGTTATCAAAAAGGTTATTGTTTTTATCGAATGACTGCCAAAAGCCTTCTTCAACTACATAGCCATTGCCCAATCCGTACACCTCAGTAGTAGTGAATTTGCCGTTCCTAAGTCCAATATCATTATACGCTATCTTGAAAAAATCAAGCGCACCTTTATGCCCCTTCATAGCGGGGGCATTTGGCAGCATTATGATGCAATCTTCTGCGTAACAGTTTACAAAAACAGCCGGATCATTTTTTGCAAATGACTGAAAATAGATGGCGTTGCTTGCGGCAATGGCTTTTTTTGCTTCTTGCACGTTAGATTGTGCATAGCAATTACCACAAAACAGGTTGAATAGAACAATTATTAAAACTGCTGTTAAAACGGCATTCCTTTTCATATGGATTTGATTGTTTATCATCAAAATTACCAAACCCGGGAATAAGCAAATTGTATAAAAAGGAACAAATGAAAATTAATGGCGCAGCTTGCATAAAAAAGTCCCGCTTGTATAAGCGGGACTAAATCATTTACATGAGGTACAATTACACTTGATTATTGCACAGCATCAACCTGAAGCACAATACTTGTATGGCTGGTGCTCACCTCGGGGTTTATACCAACGTTCATTAAAAAATCGCCTTTATAAACAAGGTTACTTTCTAACACCGAGTTTGTGCCGGGATACAGGTTAATTTCTTTTACCGAATATTTTTTCTGCGGATCAAGTCCTTTGAAACGTATAGGCGTTTTACTACCCGAGCCATAACGATTATTTACCAGGTAATTGAATACCACGGCTTTTGATGTTGCATCGTTCACATACATTAACGATGCTACGTCGTTACCCCATGGGCTTTGTAATCGGAATTGGTCGCCGTGCCATATCACATCTTTAAGGGCATCGTAATTTTTTAACGCTTCGTGGCAATAGGCAAGTTCCTGTTCGTTTAGTTTACCTACCACAATATCAAAGCCCATTTTACCCATCATGGCTACATCAATTTTAAATTTGATAGGTTGTTTGCCCCAATCGGTAACGTGATTAGAGCTGGCAATGGCAGGGAAAAAGTAAGAATACTCCCATTGGATAAACACTCTTTCCAACGGATCGGTATTATCACTTGGCCAGTACTCGGTAAAATATTTTAACGCGCCATAATCAACACGGCCGCCACCGCCGGAGCATAGCATTAATGGTACTTTTGGATATTTGGCACGCACACGGTCGAGCACTTTATATAGGCCGCGCACATAATCGGTATACAGGTGTGATTGGTCTTTCTTTAAATAAGATGAGTGCGCGTTATAGATAACCGCGTTGCAATCCCATTTAATGTAAGCCAGATCGGGGTTTTTAGTGAACAGGTTATCAACCACGCCAAATACAAAATCCTGTACCTTAGGGTTCGACAGATCTAAAACCAATTGGTTCCTGAAATACTTTTCGGGGCGATTAGCCTCTTTTATAACCCAATCCGGGTGCGTTTTGTAAAGGTCGCTGGCCGGGTTCACCATTTCGGGCTCTATCCATATACCAAACTTTACATCGTTTGCTTTTGCTTCTTTAACTAACGAACTGATGCCATTAGGCAGTTTTAATTTATTCTCCTGCCAGTCGCCCAGGCCTGCATTATCACCGTTACGGGGATGGTTGTTGCCAAACCAGCCATCATCCAGCAGAAACATATCTACGCCCAGTTTTTTGGTATCCTTAAACAGTTGTGCCAGTTTAGGCTCGTTAAAATCAAAGTAGGTAGATTCCCAGTTATTTAGCAAGGTAAGCCTTGAGCCTTCGCCATCAACAATTTTATACTTGCGTGCCCAGCGGTGCATTTTGCGGCTGGCATCGCCTGTACCATGATCACTGTAAGTGTATACCAGGGCGGGGGTAGTAAAGTCTTCGTTAGGTTTTAAATGATACTCGGCACCTGCATTGTTTATACCGGCTATCAGCCTCAGGTAATTTGACGGATCGGGACTAAGCTCAAAATCAACCTTGAAATTTCCAGACCATTCCAACGAACCTAACAATACTTTACCTTCATCTTCGGTAGCGGGTTTATCCATCGATATCATAAAGGTTGATGGCTCGTAAAGGTTAGCACGGGTGCCCAGTTTACTATCGATAGTTTTAATACCATGTGTAAGTTTGCTTTCCTCGGGTTTCATTTCTGTAGCCCAATTGCCATGGTATTGTTTTAGCCAAAAGCCATCCGCCTTAAAATTAAGGTTGGCAGATGCAAATTTGTTAAGGGTTACAATGCCTTTCTCGTTATGCTTAATTACCGACCATTGCTCGGTAATATCCTCTTTATAAAAAGTTTTATAATAAAGCTTTACCTCAAATGGATAAGCTGGGTCTTTAAGTGTTACGGTTAACAGGGAAATATTATCATCAACCTTAGTTACAGCATGACTAACATATAATAACTCAAGCGATTTATTACCATCGGCATGGGTTACAGTAATGGCAGGCTCTGCCAAATTAGTAGAACCCGATGGCGTGTAAGCATCATCCAATATCCCCGAATCATCATTCGGTTTATACATTTTCAATATCTGTCCGTATTCTTTAGCATCGCCCAGCTTTGCTCCAAAATAAACCATCTTCAGGTTCTTTTGGGCATCGGTTTGTAGTACCAGCGCGTTGTGCTGGGTTTCTACCGGGATGGTTACTACTTGTGCTTTCGCGAATGAACTTGCCGCTATAAGGCAAACGGTTAACAGGCCTGTAATGTGTGTTTTTCTCAATTTGGTATTTGGTTTATAATTGTTAACTGGTTTAACTGGTTTATTATATGCTGACTTTAGACTCTCTTCTATAACATGAGTAAATCAGGCAATGATACGGTAAAGTAATCTATTTTCACAACTATCATTCATACGTTTTACACAGTAATTTATAAGTTTTAAAATTTAGGATAAGCGATTCCATGTAATTCCTCTACTTCCTTTTGAGTGGTAATTAATAATATTTATTAGAAATTAATTGCTTCAAACTTTTTCCCCCTCTTCAGGTTTTAGTTATACCATTTATAAACGCCATGAAGAAACAAACTTTTCTTTATCGTAATGGATTAAGTATTGTCTTTATCCTGTTATTCTTAATTACCCTTAGTGCCCAGGCGTTTACCGGCTGGAAGGAGCATAATCAGGAATTAGTAGATGACAATGGCAAGGAAATTGGATTTGCCACCTACCTTTATACCGGTCACTTCGTATCAGCAACTTTTGAAAACTTCCAGAGTGAGTTTTTACAAATGGGTCTTTATGTTCTCTTAACTGTTGGCTTACGGCAACAGGGATCTGCTGAGTCTAAAAGCCTGGAAGAAGAAGAGGAAGTGGACAAAGAACCCGTGTCAAAGCCCGGCGCACCCTGGCCTGTAAGAAAAGGCGGCATATGGCTAAAGCTTTACAGCAATTCTTTATCAATAGTTTTCTTTCTATTATTTTTTATCAGCTGGGGATTTCACCTTTATGGCAGCTGGATGGATAACAATGTAGAGCAACAGCTAAAAGGTAAAGCTACCGAGACCATACTCGAATTTATAGGGCAACCGCGGTTTTGGTTCGAGACATTCCAGAACTGGCAGAGTGAATTCCTATCCGTTTTATCAATTGTTGTACTTACTATATTCCTGAGGCAAAAGGGCTCGCCAGAATCTAAGCCGGTTGATGCCCCAAATATGAAAACCGGAAGTTAATAACAAAACCATATGGCAGAACCTAAAATTTTAACATGCAGTAAACTGATAGCTGAGCACCAGCTTACCATTGCTTTTGCAGAAAGCGCTACCGCAGGTTGGCTTTGTTCAGAATTTGCACTCTCCCCCGAATCGGGGGAAATATTAAAAGGAGGTATAGTTTGTTACGACGCATCGCTAAAAGAAAAGATATTAGGTGTAAACCCCAGCCTGATCAAACAGTACACGCCAGAATCTGAAGAAGTGACCAGGGAAATGGCTGTAAAGTTAAAGGGAGTAATTGAATCTGACATACAAGTAGCAGTAACCGGGCTTACATCGCCGGGCGGCAGCGAAACACCCGAAAAGCCTGTGGGGACTATGTTTGTTTATGCATTTATAAAAGGCGAACCGGCACATTTTAGAAAGGTATTCCAAGGTTCGTGCGAAGAAGTGATCCATCAAACTATAGATGCCACCGCCGAATTATTGACCAATAAATTGAATAGTAAATAATCTACCTCCCAGGCCTCCCGGCCAAATACACCAACATCCACCGGGGATAAACAGGGAATATTGTGCGCCCTCTAAACTGAAAAATTCTTCGGGCTTTAAAATGACCGCTTCGAGATCAACTTAGTCCACTTAACCTATTTGATGATTGAATACAGCCTTAGCTGAGGATACATTTGACTTAACAAATCAAAACAATTCAAAAACTAAGACGATGAAAACGATCACACACACCTTAACCACTAAAATTATTGCCGGTGCACTAATGCTGTTTACCGTACCGAGCTTTGCCCAAACCACTAAAATTGCCGATACTAAGGCTTCCGACAAGATCCGCCCTTTCCATATCAGCGTTCCGGAAGCAACACTTACAGATCTGCGCCAACGCGTATTAGCTACAAGATGGCCAGACAAAGAAACCGTTACAGATCAATCCCAAGGCGTAAAGCTGGACCAGATCCAAACCCTTGTAAAATACTGGGGTAATGGTTACGACTGGCGTAAAGCAGAAGCCAGGTTGAATGCCTTACCGCAATTTGTAACTAATATAGATGGATTGGATATTCAGTTTGTACATATCCGCTCTAAACATAAAAATGCCTTACCGCTTATCATCACTCACGGCTGGCCGGGTTCTGTATTTGAACTTTTGAAAATTGTTGGCCCGCTTACTGATCCTACCGCATTTGGTGGCCGTGCAGAAGATGCTTTCGATGTTGTTATCCCTTCAATGCCTGGTTATGGTTTTTCAGAAAAACCTAAAGGTGCAGGCTGGGGCCCGGATCGTATAGCCAGTGCCTGGGATGTACTGATGAAACGTTTAGGATATAAAAATTATGTATCACAAGGTGGTGACTGGGGTTCGGTAATAGCAGATGCTATGGCACGCCAGGCACCGGCTGGATTGATCGGCATCCATGTTAACATGCCTGCTACTGTACCTGCTGATGTGGCTAATGCACTTAAAAACGGCGAACCGGCACCTGCAGGATTGTCTGTTAAGGAAGCTGCGGCATTCAAATCATTAAATCACTTATATACAAAAGGTGGTGGTTATGCAGCCCTGATGGTAACCCGCCCGCAAACTTTGGGTTACGGCTTGTCTGATTCACCTGTTGGCCTTGCTTCTTTCTTCTTAGACAAATTCAACGAATGGACCTACAGCGGAGGAAACGCTAACAAATCACTTACACAAGATGAAATGCTTGACGATATCACGCTTTATTGGGTTACTAACACAGCAGCTTCTTCAGCACAACTTTATTGGGAAAACAATACCAACAACTTTAACGCTGTTGAACAAAAAACAGCCGATATCAAAATCCCTGTTGCTATAACTGTATTCCCTGGCGAGATCTACCAGGCACCAAAAACCTGGGCAGAACGCAGCTACAAAAATTTGATCTATTTCAACGAGGTAAATAAAGGCGGTCACTTTGCACAATGGGAAGAACCACAGCTATTTGCTGAAGAGCTTCGTGCAGCTTTCAAAACATTACGATAAATATTAAAAACGGCGCACATATTATGTGCGTCGTTTT
>NZ_JAQBOI010000260.1 GCF_028288105.1 Mucilaginibacter sp.
TAAAGCGAAAACATTTTTAGCTGGTACATCCCTAAAGTACCGCGGTTTCTGAAATTTAAACTTAAAAAATCAGCCAATTGTTTATTGGTCATAGGTTTGCCTTTTTTAGGCGGCACCATGGTTGCATCGGGTATATCTGCTTCTGTTATTTTTGTGGCGGTCCAGTTTACATGCTCGTGCGGCAATACAACCTGCAATATCATACCTGGCAATCCATGAAATGATTCAGGGCCGCCGCTAATTTTTATTGCATCGGTATAAAAGGCAACTACATATAATGAGTCCTGTATCAATCCATGCGCCTCGTAACAAGTATAACCGGCAATTTCGCGCGTGTTGCCTGGTATTATCTTCCATTTTATTTTACGCGTGCTATCCGCTACCAGGAACTGCTGTCCCTGCACATTTCTTTGGGTAACACTCATCCCGGTGGAGTAATCATTAAACGTTGTATTATACTTGTTTATTAAGGGATTGGCTTGGAAAGCGACCACCTCCTCTACCGGCCTGAAAGACTCATAGACACTTCTGTTAGTATTAAAAGTGAGCTTGTTTTTGAGCGTTACGAACTGTGGATGATTCTCCTGGTATTTATCAAATGACTGGAGTTGCATATCTTTTTCCATGTTGTGATTTACCTTCAGGTTAATGCGGCCCACGGCAAACATATTTACAGTTTCATCATATTCAATTGTTCCGCCGATAATGATTTTTGACTGTTGGGCAAATAACAAATTACTGATTAACAAGGCAATAATTAATATTTTGATGCATTTCATATGATTATTTTTTTGGAGTTATCTTGGCAAATTTTGTAAAATCCCAGGTAACGGTGAACATAAAATACCTTTTTATAGTGTTATAACTTGTTTGATAAATACTGTTTAAATAAGTGCCCCTAAAATTCTGTTCCTGGTTGAGGATGTTATCGCAGGAGAGCGATAACTTCAGGTTATCATCTTTAAGAAAAGTTTTATCGAGCGACGCGTTCAACTTTGCGAAATTGGTTGAAGGCAATGTTTGTGTTTTACCAGCGTAGTTATCAGCGAAACGTGAAGTGATTTGAAATTTGCCCGGTAAAAACAACTGGGTATTCACATCAGCATTGAAACCAACCGAATTATTATTAGTTATGGTTTGCGGTGAATATTGGCTAACGTTAAATACAGGGCCGCCTGAAAGATAAATACTATATGCTTTTTGCTTGTAGCTTGATACATTTGCATATATGATATAGTTTGAAATGGTGCTTTTAGTTAATATATTATTGTTATAAAGATAGCTTACACTGCTATTATAAACCATTTGTAACCCGGCCTGCACACCTGACTCCCCGAGTTTGCGATTGATATTTGCGAATACATTATAGTTTACAAATGCATTATGATCCAGGTTTACAAAGCGGGTTGTTGATTTTCCTGTAGCATCTACAAAAGTATTATTAACTATCGGGTTTTCCCTGATAGACAGGTTTCCGTTTATCGAATAGAATTGACCGGTTAAAGCCTGGTTATTATTGTAGTTTGCACTAATGTTATGTACAAACGAAGGTTCGAGGTTTGGATTACCTATTACTATATATAGCGGGTTAGTATTGGTTGTTATAGGTTGGAGCTGGTTAATGCCGGGCTGCACACTATTGCCGTTATAATTGATATTATATGATTCGGCTTGCGATATGCGGTTTCTGAAAATAACCTGCGGCCTCCAGTTAATGTAATCCCTGGTTAATGTACTGTTGGCGTACTCATTAATTTGTTTAAAGGTGACGTCGTTAGCCCTTACACCAAAAGTCAATACCTTTTTAGTGCCATCCATCCGGTAATTAAACATCGCGCCTAACTGATTGGTTACCTGGTTCACTTTATATTTATTACTGTTTAGCGAATCCAGTATATCGTATACGTTAGGTGCCGACTGATTATATGATTTCAGATCCTGAAAGTTATTCATCAAAGCAAAGCCGTAATTAATGGTGAGCGCAAACCCTTCAGTTATAGGCTCTGAATAGGTAATATTACTATTCAGAACCAAACTGTTGATCGTGTTTGGCTTATACTGGTTAGTAACCGTATCCTGGTTAATTGCAGCGGTGTATCTGTCAGACTTAAAGTAGTTTGTTTTAATATCATGGCTGTAAACCTCATTAACATCCCATGATAAAGTACGGCCAGCTTTTTTAAACCGTTTAGTATAAAATGCATCAGCGTTTAATATTTTACTGCTTTCCTTACTATTTTGATCTATTGCTGCGGTAGATAACAATATACCGTTACCATCAGTTATACTGCTGTTATTGTTGGATATGATATCAATATTCCGGTCTATAGCATTAACGCTTAGTTTTAAATTGGCCGTGGGGCTCAGTATGTGCGTATAGGTAGCATCCAGCTTTTGCCTGAAGGTAGAGTTGTAAGTATGCGAATTGGTAGTATTGTTATTCAAGCCATCGGTACCAATAGTTGTTTGTATGAGCTGTTTTTCATCGGTTGTAAGCGTTAATTCCCCTATTTTGTAATTGGCGTTGATTGATTCTTTATCCTTGTTCCATTTATCGTCCAGGTGTACGCCACCGGTTTTTGATTCGGGAAGGCCCCTGCCGTTATAATTAGAGTTATCCAATGCATCATTATTTCCGAAAGAGAAAGTCTGCGAACCATTGTCGCTGATCTGTACATCCGACGCCCCAACTTTATTATTGTCCTCATAGCCTAAACCTATTTTGCCATCATTGGAAGCAGTGCCATAAAAGGCAAATTTTTCCTTCGGCTTAAATTTATTGTAAATAAGCTGTCCTTCGTAATAGCCGTCATTACCGATACCCGCGTCCGCCTTGCCGAACACACCGGTCTTTCTATCCTCTTTTAGCTGCACATTAATGGTCTTTATCTTCACGCCATCGTCAATGCCTGTAAATTTGGCCTGTTCGGTTTTTGCATCATAAAGCTGCAGTTTATCTACCATGTCGGCCCGTATGTTGCGGGTAACCAGCGTGGGGTCGTCGCCAAAAAACTCTTCACCGTCAACCAGTACTTTTTGCACTCTTTCTCCCTGCGCGGTAATATGCCCATCCTTATCAATGGTTATGCCGGGTAGTTGCCTCAGCAGGTCCTCAACCCGGTCATTAGGTTGTATTACATAGGCCTTGGCATTATATTCAATGGTATCGCCTTTTATTTTAATGGAAGTTGCTTCACCTTTAATAGTTACTTCCTTCAATTCGCGCGATGGTGGCGCCAACTTTATGGTGCCGAAATCATACTGCGCAACGGTAGGGCCAAGTACAAATCGCTTCAACAATGCCTGGTGGCCCGGATGAGATACCATCAATAAAAAATTACCCGAAGGCAGGCTATTCATTGTAAATGTGCCGTCCTGAGCCGAATGGGTAAAATTAACCAGTATAGAGTCTTTCGCGTTTAGTACAATAACGGTAGCCGGCAATTTACTTTTGGCCACTGTATCAATTGTAACGCCGCGAATGCTGTGGGTGCCTTGTGCCAGCCCGGAAAGCGCAAACACACATAGCACGAATGTGATAAGGATTAGGATTCTCATTAATTTATAGTTCAGGTTAGGTTTTGGTTAGTAAAGCTCGTATTTAAAAATTCATATTTACTTATTATTAAGGCATTTAACAAAATTTAACTTTCTGCAAGGTATAAGATCGATCAAAAAATCTTTTAAACCTTG
>NZ_JAQBOI010000267.1 GCF_028288105.1 Mucilaginibacter sp.
GTGTTCACGGCCGTGAACGTGAACACTTTTCACGCCATTTACTAACAAATGGTTCGACAGGCTCACCCTGACACCTGTGAATCACATCGGCGGATTTTCCGAACCTGGTTTCTGCTCCTCATCAACAGGCTCAATATGTGAGCGGAAGCGAGGCGCATCTTCAATAATGGTTTGTTCAATCACAATTGCAACAGGTTCTTCAGATGCTGTTGGTTCGCCGCCATCAATATCCATGTATTGCTTAAAGTTGCGAACATCATTATCAACCATGTTTTTAAATACCGGGTTTAATATGTGGGCTATGCCACCGCCAAAACCACCTGCAGGCGGGCGGTAGGAGATAACCACATCTACCAACGTGCCATTACCATCAGAGCTATCCTGGAAACGTACCTTGCCTGCATTGTCAATTAGCGAATCGGGAAGCGAGCTCCAACCAATACTATAGCCCGGCTCATCGCTAACGATCTGGGCGTCCCAGCTTACCTTGGCCACACCAGTTGGCAATTTTAAAACCCAGTGCGAGCGTTTATCATCTATTAGTTCTACACTCTCTAAATGTTTCATAAACAAAGGCAGGTTATCCAGCTTCCGCCAAAAATCATAAACTTCCTGTCGTGGTTTATCTATCAGATATGACGAGCGGATGTTCACATTCACAGGCTCGGTAGTATTACGGCCCATTCGTGAGTATAGTTCGCAATGCCCGGTAATGCCGCGATTTAAAAGATACCCGCCCGCACCAAGCTTTATAATGCTCGAAAATGGACTTTTAAATAAACCTTTAAATCCGGATAAGGCCAATTTAGCACCAGCGGCTATAGAAACAGTGCGTTCTGCAGGTGATAAATTATTACTTAACGAACCTTTTTCTGCCTCCGAAGCAGAAGTTTCTCTCCATCTATTTTCTAATGTTGCTGTTGTCATGGTTGTATGTTATGTATTTATTAAACACCTTAATAAACAGCAGGTTTTCTTTTATTGAAATTAATTTAACCATGGCCCATATTTACCTTTTGCAGTTAGCAATTCTAATGCTACATTTGCAACGCTTTAGGTTTCTGCCGGGAATGTTTTCCGATGGAATTAAAAGGGAATATGGTGTAAATCCATAACTGTCCCGCAGCTGTAAGCTCCGTTAACTAATGTCCAATCAACAGTCACTGCCCTTATTTGGGTGGGAAGGCCGGGCAAAGGGGAGTAAGTCAGAATACCTGCCTCAGCACTATATTATTCATAGCTTTCGGGGATTGAAGCTTGGGTGTAAATGCTCTTCATTGTAGTGTGTTTTCATTCCTGTGTATATCTTTTTGTTATGATAATGTTTATAAGCATTTATCAATATAATTTATATACACCAAACATGAAAAAAAGGGTAGTCCCGCTTCTTTAGTATCGACATTAATTTTTAAACGCTTATTGCCGTTTCAATGTGCAATATCTTGTAACTACAATTTTTAAATTTATTAACTATTAAACTTTCACAATGAATAAGAATTCTACATACATTATTATAATTTTATTTTTGGTTTCGCTGCAAGCCTACAGTCAAGACTCTGTACGGGTGTTAAATGATGTGGTAGTAACTGCAACACGATCGCCTAAAAAACTCAGTGAGATTGGAAGGGTAGTAACGATTATTTCAGCCGAGCAGATCAATCGTTCCCAAGGAAAAAGCTTACCGCAACTTTTAAATACAATACCCGGAATTACATTCTCTGGCGCGCAAAATGCCCCGGGCATTAGTACCTCTGTATTTTTGCAAGGTGCTTCAAATGGCAATACGTTAATATTGATTGACGGATTTCCTGTTAATAACGCATCGTCAATTGATGGAAGTTACGATCTTAATGCATTCCCTATGGATCAGATAGAGCGTATAGAAATATTAAAGGGAAGCGGTTCTACACTATATGGGTCTGATGCAGTAGCCGGAGTAATAAATATTATAACCAAACATTCGCAGCAAAAAGGGTTAAAAGCAAATGTGCAATTAACCGGCGGTAGCTATAATACTTTTAAAGAATCTGCAGGAATAAACGGAAAAATTAATAAAACAGGTTTAGCAATTAACCTGTCTAATACTGATTCCAGGGGTTTTGCTGCAGCTACAGATACATTAAATACAGGCCAATTTAAAAAGGATGGCTTTCATCAGCGCTCGGCCAGTATAAATATTGATCAGCAGATATCTGAAGGCTTTTTATTAACGGGAAACTTACAAGCCACTTATAATAAAGGTAATTTACCATACGGTATATTTACCGACGATAAAAATTACGATTATAATAATACGTTTTTATTTGCCGGTTTAGGTGCGAAAATCAAATTACCAAAAGGACTTTTAAATTTCAATGTTACCCAAAATACGGTTAAGAATAACTTTAAGAATTTACCACCTGATAACGGAGGGACGCATCAGGAAACTAAGAATACCGGGCGTATAACAAATGCCGAAGCAGTGTTGAATTATAACCTGGGTAAATACTTTGATATTACAAGCGGGGCCGGATACAAATACAGCAATACCAGCCAATACAGCCTATTTGAACAGCCTGGCTATAGCCCCGGGCCGAGCATAATAAATAAGGATACAGCTAATAATAGCATTACCAGTGTTTATACATCTGTGTTTTTTAAGTCGGGCATATTTCATATGGAGTTGGGTGGCCGGTATAATCACCATAGTTTATTTGGCGATAAATTCACTTATACTGTTAATCCATCATTATTACTGGCAGATCAGTTTAAGATTTTTGGTACAATAGCATCTGCGTTTAAGGCACCAACGTTATATCAATTATCATCAGAATACGGTAATTCAAACTTAAAGCCTGAATCTACTAATTCATACGAGGCGGGTTTTGATTGGGAGATAATTAAAAATACAGTGTCCTTTAGCACATCATTTTATAAAAGAAATGTTAAGGATGTGATTTATTTTGCAGACCTATCAACTCCTCCTTTTGGCGTTTATAAAAATGGTGCTTTTCAAAAAGATAAAGGGTTTGAGAGCGAGTTGAAATATACTGCTAAAAAGTTTTCTGCGGTGGCCTGGTACGCTTATGTAACCGGCAAGCAAACAGACCAAACAGGTAAGCAAACTGCTAATTTATATCGCAGGCCAAAAAATACGTTTGGAGCAAATGTTAATTACCAGGTTCTAAATGATGTTTTAGTGGGCGTAAATTATAAATATACAGGGGATAGGAGCGAGCAAACATATGATAATGCCACTTTTAGCACTAAAACTATAGTGTTAAAACACTACAATTTGGTTGATTTGCATATCCAGGCAAACGCCACTAAAAAGCTTAGTGTTTTTGGTGACCTTAATAATCTGCTTGATGAGAAGTATATTGATTGGCTGGGGTATAACACCCGGGGAATCAATTTTACACTTGGTGCAAAATATCAGTTTTAAATAGCATTTTATATTACAGTGTATTATCAATAAATTTGCGATATATTTTTAACCATGTCATTACAAAAGATCAACACCCGTACCATTGTACTTATATTAATGATACTTGCTGCTACAGCAATGCGTTTTGTAAGTTATAAGTTTCCGCTTATGAGCAACTTTACACCGGTAGGTGCTATTGCACTGTTTGGCGGCGCTTATTTTACCGATAAAAGGAAAGCTTACCTGGTGCCCCTGTTAGCGCTTTTTGTAAGCGATATCTTTATCAACTACTTGTACACTTCTAAATGGGTGCTTATGTATAGCGCCTCTATCTATATGTACATTTGCTTCGCTATAATGGTGCTAATTGGTACGTTTATTAAAAAGGTGAATATTGTTAATGTTACTTTGGCTTCATTTGTCGGTGTATTAGTGCATTGGTTAATAATGGATATGCCATGGTTATACGGAAATTTATATCCGCATACATTAGCTGGTTATGGCGCTTCGCTTGTAGCTGCTATCCCTTTCGAAAAAAATATGATATTAGGCGATATACTGTTCGGAGCTATCCTGTTTGGCGGTTTTGAACTGGCAAAAAGCAAATACACTGTATTGCAAACAAAAAGACAACTGGCTTTATAAGCTTAATAAAATTTAAAGAAAAGCGGTTGTGTTTACATAGCCGCTTTTTTTGTACATATTAAATTATAATATGAAAAGAATAGTAGTACTTACCGGCGCGGGAATAAGCGCTGAGAGTGGCTTAAAAACCTTCAGAGATAGCGACGGGCTATGGGAGGGATACAATATAGAAGACGTAGCCACGCCAGAGGCCTGGGAACGCGACCCGGCACTGGTACAGGATTTTTATAACCAGCGTCGCAAATCAGTATTAACCGCTGAACCCAATGCTGCCCATTATGCATTGGCCAAACTGGAAGAACAATACGATGTTACCATTATCACCCAAAATATAGATGACCTGCACGAAAGGGCCGGCTCAACAAATGTGGTGCACCTGCATGGTATTATTACCCATTCGCAATCGAGTATTAAAGCTAACCTTACTTATCCAATTGATGGATGGGAATTAAAAATGGGTGAGATCTGCGAACTGGGTTCGCAATTGCGTGCACACGTAGTTTGGTTTGGCGAGGCTGTACCTATGATAGAAACCGCGGCACGACTTTGTTCAAAAGCCGAACTGTTTATTTTGGTTGGCACATCGCTGGCAGTATATCCCGCCGCCGGATTAATAAACTATGTGCCACGTGAAGTAACCAGATATATTATCGATCCAAATATCCCAACCGCTGCTAACAGGCGTATTGTAGAAATGCCATATAAAGCCACGATAGGGGTGCCTATGCTGGTAGATGAGTTAATGGGGAATTCTTAAGTCGCTAATTCAATAAATCATTAATTCGCTAATTAAAATGACTCCTTGTATATTTAATTGGAGCGGTGGTAAGGATAGTGCTTTAGCGCTTTACTATTGCCTTCAAAATCCCGAACTGGATATCCGTTACCTTGTCACTACTGTTAATGATGCGGTAGATCGTA
>NZ_JAQBOI010000270.1 GCF_028288105.1 Mucilaginibacter sp.
TCCAGGTTTTTGATCTTGGAGATCCGCACACCCGGGGCAGGTATAATTTCATATAGCGTAACCGTTGGCCCAATGGTGGCTTTAATTTTATCAATCTCGATGTTGTAGTGGTTCAGCGTTTCAACAATTTTGTTTTTGTTGGCTTCCAGTTCTTCCGAGTTTACAGCAATTTTAGACGAGCCGTAGTTCTCTAAAAGGTCTATCCCGGGGTATTTGTAGCTCGCAAGGTCAAGCTTATGGTCGTACATGCCAAACTGCTCTACCAGGCTTTTGGCCTTATCATCGTCGCTTATTTCGATGTTTAAAATAGGGTTGGGGCGCTCTACATCAATGGTGAGCGGTATCTCGGTTTCTTCCTCAGGCTCGTGGCTGGTGGTATCTGGGCGCAGTGTAACAGGCTCGTGAAAAGGAGTGTTCTGTGTCATTGGCTGCTGTTTCAGCGGCTCTATTGTTTCGGTGGACTGGTTAGCCAGCATATCTTTAACACGGTTACCATTTCTTGGCCATTCTACAGGTAAAGAAATCTCTTCATCAACCAGTTCAACAGGCTCGGGTGTTACACCATCCACAGCCATAGGCGAAACTCTTTCTTTTCGCTGCGGTAATTTAAAGTCGATGTTATAGGCGATGATTAATACTGTTAGCGCTAAAAACAGCAGTATAAAACCGGTACCCGACTGGCCCACCTGCGCGGCTAATAAACGGTTTGTCCAAAAGCCGAAGTTACCTTCTAAAAAATGGGGGTAATCGATTATAAAAGCGTGGAAAAATCCTATAGATACCGATATAAACACGATACCAAAAAAGGAATAGGCCAGCATTTTACTAACCGAGAATAGTTTTATTTTGAATAACAGGCGGTAGCCAATAGTGAAAAATATAAACACGAACAGGAACGATGCTATACCAAACCACTCGAAAATGAACTGGTTAGATAATAGCGCGCCAAACTTACCCAGCCAGTTATCAACCATGGGGTTGTTAACGCCGTTCTCTAAAAGCTCTTTTGTGGTTTTGAACAGGTTGCCCCAGCCGCCGTTTGCTTTTGAAACATAGCTTTGGTCTTGCTGCCAGGTAAACAGGTAGGAGGTGAAGGCGATAAGGAAAAACACCGACAGCACCAGGAAAAACAGGCCTAATATTTTGATAGCCCTGCCGTCGCGCAAGTCGAAAAGTGGCAAGCGCTCGATTGGCTGCTTTACAGGCCTTTCTCTTTCGGGTTTTGATCCCGGTTTGCGTGGCTGGTTCTCTTCCTTAAAGCTATTTGATCTGAACTGGTTTCCTTTAATCGGCATCCTGTAATTTGAACGTTTAATTGCAAATATAAAGTTATTAGATTAAACAGATATTTTTTAATTTTTTAGTAATATTGAATTAAATGAGCGTTGAAAAACTGGAAGAATTTATTGCCAATGCCGATACTGATGCTTTAGATGCCTTGCTGGCCGCAAACCCCGAACTGGCTAAAGCAAAAACAAGCCTTAACGTATCGCCGTTAATGCTTTCCTGCTATTATCATAAACCGGTGGTGACTAATATTTTGTTAAAACATACAAGAGATCTTACCCTTTTTGAGGCAGCCGCTGCCGATAGGTTTGATGATGTTGCCCATCTTATTTACACCCATCCCGAAAGAATTGATTCGTATGCCGACGACGGTTTTACCGCTTTAGGTCTCGCCAGCTATTTTGGCCGGTTTGATATTGCCCGCTACCTGGTGCTAAAAGGTGCAGATGTGAACCGCCCGAGCGACAATGGTTTTAATGTTTATCCGCTTCATTCTGCCGCGGCCGGTAATTTTACAAGCACCGCCCGCATGCTCATAGAGAACGGCGCCGATGTTAATGTGAAGCAACAAGCCGGTAGCACACCGCTGCACTCTGCCGCTCAAAATGGCAATTTGGAGTTGTTGATATTGCTGCTTGAAAAAGGCGCCCATGTTGATATCCGCATGGAAGGTGGCAAACTCCCCGCCGACCTTGCCCGCGAAAAAGGTTATGACGAAATAGCAGAGATATTAGGTTAAACAAAAGATAAAGGACGAATACTTTAAAATACAACAGCGGGCAAATTACACTTGCCCGCTGTTTTTGTTAACTATGATAAGGTATGGTTAAGGGATCAATAGTTGCTTCACATCGCCGGCTTTGCCTTGCACGCTGATCCATGCCAGGCTATCAATAGTACCCGGATGAAAATGCTTTGCAGAATAAACATCTACAGTTAATCTGCCTTTTTTGGGTAGGTTGTAATAAAAATCGTTTATCTTATTCTGCTGCGCATTTACTTCAGACGAATCTTTTAGGGTAAGATCCAGCCTGTCTGCCAATAAACCCTGGAAATCTAAGTTACTTTTACCATCAACAGTGATTTTAACATTATTATCAGTATGTAAATTTCCGTAGATATTAAACCTGCCGTAAGATACATCAACACTGTGCAGATCGTTAGTGCCTATTCTTACAACATCGGACTGGTAATACATGTAAGACGATTCGTCGTATACGGCATTTTTATGGAACGTAACGTAAAGTGTGTCGTTAGAAATGCGGTGTTTTACAATATCTGCGTAACCTCTTAAAATGTTTATAAAATTATCATTGAATTGGCCTACCTGTATTGGAGGCCGCCAGTTTGCGTTTTTTTCATTTTTGCTGCCATAGGTTAACGATCCGTTTACCACAAGGTATTTAAAGTGAGGCAACTTTATTTCGGTGTATTGCTGGTTAGGGTCGGGCCTTAATTCTAAAACTATGTTATGCGCTTGTAGCTGTTTTTTTAGTAAAGAATTATATGCCCATAATGATGCCGGGATACAGGCGAAAAATATGATGAGTAATTTTGTGCTTGTTTTCATGTTGGATTAAGATTTAGGTGTGTTAGTAGACTGAATAAATTGCTCGTGTTGCGCCTGCATATCTGCAAGGGTTATACCTAATAGCTGCATTTTTTTGAACACCTGCGGCAGCTCTTCTTTTATAAATTGCCCGCGCCTGGCTTTAAGGATATTTTTTGCGGCGTTGGCCTGTGTAAAATAACCCATACCCCGTTTGGTGTAAATGATATCCTGATTTTGCAGGTGCTCATAAGATCGCATTACCGTGTTGGGGTTTACCTCCAGCATTACAGCAAGCTCCCTTACAGAGGGGATCTTTTCATCGGTTTTCCAGGTACTCTGCTGTATCTGGTCGCACACATAATCTGCTATCTGCAGGTATATGGGCTGTGTGTTGTTAAACTCCATAATAATATGGTTTACAATTGCGTTTCTTTAAGCCTTAACCAGGTTATCAGCCATAAAAATGGTATAGCTAATATGGCTAACAGGTTAAATATGAATTTACTGCCATCGCTTATAGATAAACCCATTGTTATCAGGTGTGGTTTAAGCAAATTGAAGTGCATACGGTATACTTCATCCTTAAAGTACATGGTAGCATCAGCGTACGCTGATGTAGACTGTAAAACGGGATTGGTAACATTTACTATACCTGTAGTATCTTTAATACGCCCGCCCGCTTCATTATATAAAATTTGCCTCATGTTTATTTTAGAATGGCTTATTGTTTTCATGTCTAACATACGCTCGGCAATAATTGGATTTATCGTTATCATACCAAAAAACATTACGAAAACAAGTACAATGGTTTTAAGAATAGTGTAGCGTTTAAACATTACCGAACACAGCAGTACCATTGCCTGTAACATTAGGTATACAACTATCATAGTATTAAAATTCCTTCTTAGGTCAAGATCATATAAAACAGAGGTGTGGCCAATAATTTCGGTATCGATGTAATGGATAATGGCCATAACGGGGTAAGTTACCAGCAGATAAGCCAAGGGGAAAACAATTGCCGCGTATATAATAGCTGTTACCAGTTTTTCTAAAGCTGAAGCAGGCAGGGTTAAAGCCTGTATGCCTTTTACCTTATTGTTAAATTTGCTTAGTATGGTTGTTGTAAAAATAGCCCCTGCTACAGCGGCACCACCTAATAATACATCGCACTGGATATTATAGGTAAGCCCATCGCGTTGGGCCGCATTCAATAAAAAAGCAGCACCCATAATGCCTGCAGTAGCTAATAAACCCAATAGGTATAACTGACGGTTCTCGGCCCATTGTTTTTTGGATAATAACCAAACCCTGTATATTGAAAATTGCATGTGTTAAGATTTTAATTGTGATTGTATCTGGTTCTTTTCGGCAAGTACGGCGTTGAAAAATATCTCCATATCTATTTTAGAGCTTTCTTGCTTCAGGTTTGGGGCCACAACGGCGTAGCCCTTCAGGCCGCCTTCGCTGTACACGGGCGAGTTGATTTCCTTAAGCTCCATAACCTGTTTAAAAACAAGTTTTTCGGTAATACGGTCGGTAGATTCATTTACGATGATCTGTTTGTCTTCCAGTACCAATACATGGTCTATCAAACTGTCCAGGTCGCGTACCTGGTGGGTACTTATAATAATGATCTGGTCGTCAACCAAAGTGCCCGCTATTATCTTGCGGAACTGCTTTTTTGATGGGATATCCAGGCCGTTAGTAGGCTCGTCCATTAGTAATATTTTTGCCTGTGTGGCCAAAGCGAACGCTATCATCACCTTCTTTTTTTGGCCATAGCTCATGTTCTGCAACTTGTTTTCTGCGGGAATCTCAAACTCTTTTAAAATATTGTAAAACAACCCAAAGTTGAATGTTGGGTAAAAGGGGGCATACACATCCAGGTAACTTTTAATAGATACATTGGGCAGGTACACTTCTTCGGGAAGCAGGTAAACCTGTTGCAAAAATTGAGGGCTACGCCTTTCGGGTTTATCACCAGCTACCAGGCACTCACCGCTTTGGGGGAACAGCAAACCACATATATTATGTAACAGGCTTGATTTGCCGGCGCCATTGCGGCCAAGCAAGCCGTAAATATGGCCGGGAGCAAGTTTTAAGTTAAGGTTTTGGAGCACCGTTTGCTTACTGCGGTACCCAAAGGTTAGGTTTTTAATATCTATCATGATTAGGTGTTTAGTGTATTAGTTAAATAGTACACTGCAAGTGTAAGTGTTAAATTTGATACTTCAAAATAAATCATGAATTATTTTTGAGAAGCGTACATTTAAATAACTATTGTAACAACCTATAGTAATAGCACTCCAATATTTAAACCACATCACCATGATAAAAAGAATACTTCCCTTATTACTACTTGCATTAGGGTTAAACTTTAGCCTGCATGCCCAAAGCCTGAAAAAAGCCCGTTTAGATAGTTTGCTGGATGTGCTTGCTGCCAATAATAAAAGCATGGGCAGTTTGGCCATATCGCAAAACGGAGAGATTCTTTATCAAAGAAGCATTGGCAACGCGGTAGTTGATAGCCCTGCTACCGTACCGGCATCTGCAAAAACAAAATACCGCATAGGCTCTATCAGTAAAATGTTTACCGGTGTAATGGTTTTTCAACTGATTGAAGAGGGTAAACTGACCCTGGAAACCACCCTGGATAAATTTTATCCGCAGGTAGCTAACGCAGGGAAGATAACTATTGCTATGATGTTAAGCCATCACAGCGGCTTGCATAACTTTACTAACGACCCTACATACATGACCTACATGGTTGCACCGCAAACGCACAAACAAATGCTTACCCGGATAGCGGCCATGAAAGCCGATTTTGAACCGGGTGCCAAAGGCGTATACAGTAATACCAATTTTGTACTGTTGAGTTATATTATTGAAAAAATAACTAAGAAAACTTATCCCGAGCTGGTGAAACAGCGTATTGCCTCAAAAATAGGTTTAAAGGACACCTATTACGGCGGTAAAACTAATGTGGCTAATAACGAGGCATTGTCTTATACTTATTCCAACAACAAATGGAGCAAGTTTATGGAAACTGATATGAGCATCCCATCAGGTGCAGGTTCAATGGTGTCAACTCCTGCCGATCTGGATAAATTTATCGAAGCCTTATTTGCCGGTAAGTTGATAAAGCCTGCCAGTTTAGAGCAAATGAAAACCATTAAAGATGGTTATGGTATGGCCATGTTTTTAAACCCATTTAAAGATAAGGCAAAGTATGGACATGGCGGCGCTATAGATGCATTCCGGTCAGAGTTGGCTTATTTTCCCGAGGAGAAATTAGCTGTAAGTTATATCTCAAATGGTGGCACTTACTCCCCGGGTAAAGTTATGGAGGGTGTATTAAGTATTTGTTTGAAAGTGCCTTATACTATCCCGAGTTTTGCTGAAGTAAAAGGGTTTGATAGACATATAGGTGTTTACGCGAATCCAGAACTGCCTATAAAAATTACCATTTCAAAAGAAGGCTCAAACTTAATAGCTCAGGCCACCGGTCAGTCTTCATTTCAGCTTGATGCCACCACAACAGCCGATAAATATCAGTTTGAATCAGCAGGCATTGTAATGGAGTTTCGCCCGGATAAAGGCGAATTTACACTGAAACAGGGCGGTAAAGAATATGTGTTTACGAAAGAGGTTAAATAGCGAATGTCAGTTTGAGCTTGTCGATTACTTAGTCCCTAATGATCCGACAAGCTCATCATGACACGTGAATATTTATTCAAACTGCAATTCCCATTTATCATCACCACCATCAACCACACGGAAGATGGTTTTTTCTACATAAGCATAATCGTCAGATGATTCGATCCTGATGGTTTCATGGTCGTGATACTCGGCTTCGCGGGGTACCATAATAGCTGTTAATGATGCGGGGTTGCCTTCAATTGTTATCGTTTTCATTGTTGTATCGGTTATGATAGTTCAACAAACAGATTACGAATAAGTTTCTGTTAAGATATGTCAGTCTGGCCTGTCGAAGACTTGTAAAAGGCTAATGGTTCGACAAGTTCATCATGACAATCAAATTCGCATCAGCAATTAATACTTCACCTGGCATAATTCGCAATAAAAACTTGCCCTGCGCGATTTGCCGGTGTCTTTGCGGATAAACGGTACATGGTTACGTGGACATTCCTTTTTATGATAAGCCTGCCAGTGCCTCTTCAACGTACCTTTCTTTTTTTGTTGCAGAAATTCAAAGCTGTATCGGATAGTTTCGTTTATCATTTCCTTTACTTTTTTTGAAGGCATTGCAGCAATCAAACTTTCCGGATGTATGCGGCTGCGAAACAACACCTCGTTCTTGATAATATTACCTACGCCCGAAAACAGTTGCTGGTCCATTAAGGCGTCGCAGGCTAATAGGTTAGGTAGGGCTTTCATTTTCTTGATAGCCTTTTTGGTATCCCACTCGGGGTTCATCACATCTGCCGACCAATCATACACTTTATCCAGCGGCTCTTCTATCAATTGCAGCAGGCAGGCGTAAAAGTTTAGTTCGCCATCTTCAAATTGCAGGTGCAGGCGTGGTGGTTTTTCGGTGTGCGAGTTAATACGGTAAGTGCCAAACATCATCATGTGGATGCGTATGGTAAATTGAGGGAAGCAGATTAAAAAATGCTTGCCCCAGCTTTTAAAGGCGGTAATGGTTTGGTCCGTAAGGATTTCAGTATCCAGCGTATCATTATTACAGGTTGCGGCGATAACTTTTTCACCTATAAATTGCTGTACCTTTTCCTTTAATATCAGGATGCTTGGCCCCTCAGGCATAAAATTGATTTATGAGGGAAGGTGCAAATATTGAGCCAACAAGCTTGTCCACAACTGTTAGGATTGTAGCAAAAAAAATCCCCGCATGTAAATGCGGGGATTCCTATTTAAGCAGGCAGAATTATACGATATAATTCCAGCCGTTAGTGTCTTCGGCGCGGCCGTATTTGATATCGTCAAGAGTTGATAAAACCTTTTTAGAGAACTCACGCGTTTGCGGGTCGCTCAGGAAATATTCTTCGCCTTCAAAGCTTATTGAAGCTACAGAAGCAATAGTTGCAGCAGTACCGGCGCCAAAAGCGTCGGTTAGTTTACCATTTTTTGCTCCTTCTATCAATTCGGCTACAGATACCTTACGCTCTTCAACCGGGATGCCCCAGCTTTTAGCCAAAGCGATAACCGTATCGCGGGTTACGCCATCAAGGATAGTATCTTTTGCTTCGGCAGTTATCAGTGTACCATCTAACAGGAACATCGCGTTAGCGGCACCCATTTCTTCAATGTACTTATGTTCTTTGGCATCTGTCCAAATCAATTGGTCAAAGCCTTCTTCGGCAGCTTTACGCGCAGGCAGCATAGATGAACCATAGTTACCGGCAGCTTTTGCAAAGCCCATACCACCTTCGGCAGCGCGGGTGTAATGTGTTTCAATTTTAACCCTAAGCGGTTTTGAAAAGTATGGGCCAACCGGGCCAACAATTACTACAAATTTATAGGTAGCCGATGGGTTTACGCCCAAAAATGGGTCGGTAGCAAACATGAACGGGCGGATGTACAGGGCATGGTTAGCCTTGCCCGGGATCCATTCACGGTCAATATCAACCAAAGCGGCAATGCTTTGTACAAATACTTCTTCGGGCAGGGTAGGCATGCACAAGCGCTCTGCCGATTTATTAAAGCGGATAGCGTTCTTGTCTGGGCGGAAGATAGAAACCTTGCCATCGGCATGTTTGTAGGCTTTAATGCCTTCAAAAAACGACTGGCCATAATGCAGTGCAGAAATAGCAGGGCTCATTAAAATTGGGCCGTAAGGCAGTATCTCAAAATTCTTCCATTCGCCATCAATATAATCGGCCACAAACATGTGGTCAGAAAAAACCTTACCGAAAGGCAGGGTATTAAAATCCGTTTCAGCTAAACGGGAATGTTGTGTTTTGGTGATCTTTATGTCCAGTGTGTCGGTCATGGCGTATGTATTTAATCGAAAAATGGCAAGTTAAAAAATTTTTAAGCGATTTTTTAATTTTTAAGTCTTTTGAAGGCTATATTACCGCAAATTAACAAATAGCTGATATGCCTGTATACCGTTTTAGCCCGCAGGGCAACATTGACATGAAAAAAACCTGGGTACGCACCATGCTGGTATACTATGGGATAATTATAGCGGTATTTGCCTACAACCTGCTTTATAAAGGGCACAACCCATTAAGCATAGGCATTTTTGTAGTTATTGTAGCAGCTCTTACTTTTGGGTATATCTTCGGGCGTAAAAAATACTTCGCCATTATTGACAGCACCGAATTAACAGCAGATGATACCGAAGTAACGCTACGGGTGAAAGACAGGCCCGATATTACCATCGCCTATCGTAACATCAAAAAGATAACCCATCGTAAAGACGGCATCCACCTGAGCAGTAAACTACCGGCCGAGCCATCGATGATCATCATTAATAAATTCGAGGATTTTTACGGGATAGAAAAAATGATTACGGATAAGGTTAACGCTAATGAATTACCGACTGACACGCAGGGTGCTATAATTCGCTAATCACCTTTTCTACCCAGGCTTTACCCCAGTTTTCCAGTTGCTCTGCGTTCCATAACGATGGATAGAATATGCGGCGTTGGAAACGCGGAGGCAGGTATTTCTGCCAGTTGGTGCCTCCTGTTGCCTTGATATCTTCGGGGTCGCGGTTTAGGTAACGCACGGCAGATTTATAGTGGCACAGCGGCCAGTTCACGTTTACATTAACATCCAGTTGGCGCAGTTCATCTTCTAATGCTTTGGTGCTTTCGCCCTGGTATTTAAATTGTTGCAACAAGGCGTTAAAGTTGGTGTTAGCTACATCTTTGCCCAGTTGGATAAAGGTTTTGGCATATTTTTTCTCGAACTGTTTTAAGGTAAGGGTTTGTTTACCGGTAGATAATTCGGTCGCGCCAAATTTCCAGTAGATGTGTTCAAATTGCTCTTCAACAGATGCGTTGCCCAGGGCTGCGCGCTGGTCGACAATTACCAGGTTAATGAAATCGGTAGCATAGATCTCTATCAGGCGGTACTGTCCGCTTTGAAAGCCACTGGCCGGTAATAACGACATCCTGAACTGCAGAAACTGCTCTTTCTCCATACCATCCACCATGATCTCGAACGAGTGGGTAAGCGCTTCAAAGTAGCGATTAATGCGTTTTAAACGTGTGGTGAAAAACTCTGCAGTAAGATTTTCCGCACCTGCTATCTGCTTGCACTCGTGCAGGGTAAGCTTAAAATAAAGCTCGGTTATCTGGTGGTACATAATGAAGATCTCTTCATCAGGGAAGGGCGTTTTAGGGCTTTGCAGGCTCAAAAGCGTATCCAGGTGAATATAATCCCAATAGGTTAAAAAGTCGGCATGCAGCAGGCCATCAAGGTACGATGTCATATCCTGGCCCATGGCATTGTATTTTTCTTGCAGCAGGGTAAGCCTTTTTTCTATTTCGGGAGAGATGCTCATGAGGGCAAATATAGAAAGTTTAGGGATTAGATTGAGCGGCCTCTATTTGCTCTATTTTTTTTATTCTATCACGAATAATTTCGGTTGCGCCAGCATAATACCAGGGCGAAGAATCCCTGTCAAATTCAAAGCTAAAATGTATCCAGAAGAACTTAAATCCTAAAATATAGCCACCGCCGTCACTGCAGTCGGGACAACCAAAACTCCCCCATATATTAGATAATAGCAAAAGGGGGGCATTAAATTTCAAATCTTCAAAATTACCTTTTATTACTTTGTGGACATTGGTAGCTGTATCTGTCGATGTATCATCAATTGTTAATTCATTGGAGGTGATTTTGTATTCTGTATGGCACATTCCTTGCCCACATTCTCCTGCAAAATAGCCAATATACTCAGTGTTAAAGCTAAACCTGATAAGTGAGAAAGCAAATACAAGGCATATTATCAGAAAAACTTTTGTCTTTTTAGATAATTTGTGCCATTTAAAATTCAGGTTGACAGATTCTTCGCTAATTCCCATGCCTGTTAATATCTGTTTGCCAAATAGGTAACCCTAACTTTAAGCCATGGGTATAAAGTTTAAACTAAAAAACTATATTTGTGCTATACAAACAAGGCAATGGTGTTCTGCCTACTTGAACCGCTGCAAAGCTGATGACGCCTACCCCAAATAAGTTGTTTATTTGCACGTAGGTTATGTTTAAAAATATCGTTTCAAAACAAATTTCCCTCTTAAAATACCTTACCCGCTGGACGCTGATCAGCATACCTTTAGCTATTGCTATTGGCAGTATGGTAGCGCTGTTTTTGTGGCTGCTTACCTGGGCTATTCATTTCCGTTTCGCGCATACGTGGCTGCTGTACCTTTTGCCGGCGGCGGGTGTGGTTATTCATTTGTTATATAAATTGTACGGGCAAAGTGCCGAGCGGGGCAATAACCTTATTATTGATGAGATTCACCAGCCCGGTGCGGGTGTGCCCAAACGCATGGCGCCGCTTATTTTAGTTACTACCGTTATTACCCATCTGTTTGGCGGTTCTGCAGGTCGCGAGGGCACTGCCGTACAAATTGGTGGCAGTTTGGCCAACCTGTTTGGCGGCTGGCTAAAGCTAAATGAGGCTGATAAAAAGGTAATATTAACCGCAGGTGTAGCGGCCGGTTTTGGGGCAGTGTTCGGTACACCGCTAACCGGTGCCATTTTCGCGCTGGAGGTTATTGCTATTGGCAATATCCGGTATAATGCTTTGCTACCTTGTTTAATTGCTGGCCTAATTGGCGATATCACCGTATCTGCATGGGGGGTGCATCATACCTTATATCATGTAGATATAGTTAACACCAGTCAGGACCTATACGGGCTTCATTTGCCTGTAAGCTTATGGCTGCTTGCGAAAGTTATAGTGGCATCGGCAGTGTTTGGGTTGGTGAGCCGGGCTTTTGCAAAGGCAGTACATTTGGTAAAAAACTTCTCTTTAAAATGGATAAAAATCACCTGGCTGATACCCGTTTGCGGCGGATTGATAATTATTTTACTCACGTTTATTTTAGGCAAGCCCGATTATTTAAGTCTGGGTGTTGACGCAGAATACCCAGGCGCGGTAACCATTGTATCTGCTTTTCAGCATGCCGGAGCCGATGCTTTTAGCTGGTTGTGGAAATTGATATATACTGCCATTACTTTAGGCACGGGTTTTAAAGGGGGCGAGGTTACACCATTGTTCTACATAGGTTCTACCCTGGGTAATACACTGGCCGAATTAATGAATGCACCCGTGAGCCTTTTTGCTGCTTTAGGTTTTATAGCTGTATTTGCCGGCGCAACCAATACACCGCTGGCCTGCACCTTAATGGGTATTGAATTGTTTGGCGGGGAGTATGCCCTGTTTTTTGCAGTAGCCTGTTTTACCGCTTACTTTTTTAGTGGCGAAGGGGGCATCTATTCTGCCCAGCGGGTAGCTACACCAAAGATTGTTGAGGGTGACGATGGCCATTCGCCAAAATATCTAAGGCGTATGTTTTCAAAGTATAAATTTTAAGCAAATCAAGATATTTTACTGAAAACAAATGTAGTATTGATTGTTTAGTAAGGATAACCACAATCCTTAAAGCCATGAAGATTAGCAAGATACTTATTGGGATAGATGACAGCAAATTTGCTGAATACGCAGCCTCGTATGGCTTTGATATAGCGCGCACCTTTAATGCCCATGTTGGCCTGGTGCATATTGTTGAGCCCGCAATAACTACGGATACTGCTACCGATACAATAATGGGCATGCCCCTGCAAACACCTGATTATAACGAAATGAATTTACTGGAGTTTCAGAAAGAACAGGCGGAAAGCATTATAGAGCGCACTATTGCAAAATATGCTAACGGGTTGCAGGTTACCCAGTTTAATGAATACGGTTCAACCGCTGATGGTATTTTAAATTGTAGTAAAGAATTTAAGGCTGATCTTATTGTAATAGGAACCCACAGCCGCAGCGGTATAGATCGCCTGCTAATGGGCAGCGTTGCTGAAAGCATTGTACGTAATTCACATATACCTGTTTTGGTGGTGCCAATGTTAGATGGTAACGAGTAGAAACCTACTATGCAAAATCAGGAACCGTTAGTGCCCTTTCTTACGTTTAAGCAAACCACCTGTAGTATCATCAACGCTTTGTTGTACAATAAATGCTGCCGGGTCTATTTTTAATATTTCCCGTTTTAATAAAGGTACCTCTAAACGTGTGGCAACGGTAAAGATAATTTCCCGTGGGGCATTAATGTGCCCATCTTTTCCGTATCCGCTTTTGCCCTGATAAACTGTAACCCCACGGCCAAGGGATTGGGTAATAGCCACGCGGATCTCTTCGCCTTTGGCAGATACTATGGTCATACCGGTATATTGCTCCAGGCCGTTTAATATAAAATCTATCATTTTAGATGCAGCCAGGTAGGTTAAAATAGAATACAAACCCGATTCTACACCTAATAAGAACACCGCGGCAGTAAATATTACTACGTTTAATATCAATATCACATCGCTTACACGCACTACCTGGGTCTTTTTACTTACCAGCAGGGCGGCTATTTCGGTACCATCAAGTACGGCGCCACCACGAATAGCCATACCGATACCTGCACCTATAAATACACCTCCAAAAACAGCTGTTAATAGTTTATCATGCGTAACATCAGGGAAGTGTACAAATGCCAGGCAAAGCGACAGTCCGCCTATTGACAACGCGCTTTTTACAGCGAAAGTTAGCCCCAGTTTACGATAGCCTAAAAACAAGAAAGGGATATTGATAACAAATATCAGAACAGAAAGCGGTGTTTTAGTAGCATCGGCTAACAACATGGATATACCGGTTACGCCACCATCAATAAAATGACTGGACAACAAGAACCCTTTTAACCCCATACTGGCCGATAAGATGCCAAATACAAGTAATGTAAGATCAACAAGTACGTTTTTAAACTTCATAAGCAACGGTAATAGTAGCAGGGGTTAAGATAGTAAAATTTGAGGGAATGAGACGCCAGGAGCTTTAAATTGACGTTTACAATACAACAATGAGAGGGTTGGAGCCGCGCAGCAATCGTATGGACAATGCATAATATTAGCATGCAGGGAACAGCCCCTACACTCAAAATAACATATTAAAATAAATGATTGTGACTATCTACCAGCCGCTCTTCAATCCCTCTTTTAAAGCAGCCTGGTAGTTTTCCAGGTCGAAGGAATATAGATAGGGGGCTTTATGTGCACCGCCTTTACGGGTTGTTTCCAGTTTATTTAATATGCCAAAGCCCAGCATGCGGCGTTGAAAGTTACGCCGGTCAAGCTTTTTGTCCAGTATGGTTTCATAAAGCTTTTGCAGTTCGGGCATGGTAAACTCTTTGGGCATCAGGTTATAACCTATGGGCTGGTAATTTAACTGAAGGCGCAGCGTATCTAAGGCGGTTTTAAATATTAATTCGTGGTCAAGCTGGAAACGGGGCAGGTCGTTAAGGTCGCGCCAGGTACATACTTCCGAAAAATTGTCGGGCGTGGGTATAACGTTAAAAAAATCTACCAAAGCATAATAGCCGATAGATATAAAACGCTTGGCGAAGAAGTTTTGATCTTCGGGCAGCATATCCTTATACATCTCGTTATGTATTTTAGAACGGTCCGGATCGCCAAAAACGTAAAATTGCTGCAAAAATATTTCATCAATACCGGTACGTTCTTTTAATATACGGTCGGCGGCATTTTCAATAGGTTCTTTTTTAAGCACAAAGCCCCCCGGCAGGTACCAGGCTTCCTCATTATTGCTTTTAAGCATCAAAACCTTCATTTGCCCCCCATGAAAACCAAAAACTACACAATCTATTGATATGTGATTTAAGTATATTTTACCGGCCTCGGCCCAAAATTCTTCCAGCTCTTGCTTAGTTAACATTTATGCTATTGATAAAAAATTACTTTGATTGTTTAAATTTAATATTTACAATTGTGTACCAATTACACCATGCATTAAGCAACATTAAAAACAATTATAACTAATAAGTTTTACAGTAATTTAATATTACGGAAATTTAATAGCTACAACGATATATTAAAATACACCCCAAAGCTGTTATTGATGAAAAAATATTTTACCACTAAGCGTATTGTTTACTTGAGCGCGGCTGTGCTGCTTTGCCTGCCCTTTAGTAATGCCACGGCCCAGAAACAAACCGAAACTGCAAAAATGAATGTTTTTGTTAGCGGTTTAATGAAAAAAATGACCGTTGATGAAAAAATAGGGCAGCTAAACCTGGTAACAGGTGGTATGGCTATAACGGGTTCGGTAACAAATAGTGGCATTGCCGATGGTGTTAAAAAAGGTGCCATAGGCGGTGTATTTGGTTTATACGGAACAGACAACGTTCGTAAAATGCAGGAAGCTGCTGTAAAGGGTACCCGCCTGCATATCCCTTTAATATTTGGCTTAGATGTTATACATGGCCACCGTACCATTTTCCCTATACCGTTGGGCATGTCTACCACCTGGGATTTGGGGTTGATAGAGCAATCGGCACATATTGCAGCTAAAGAGGCTACTGCCGAAGGTTTAAACTGGGTGTTTTCGCCCATGGTAGATATTGCCCGTGATGCAAGATGGGGGCGTATATCTGAAGGTAGCGGTGAAGACCCATGGTATGGCGGACAAGTTGCAGCGGCAATGGTTAAAGGTTACCAGGGTACCAGCTTAAAAAATGCCGATGCTGTTATGGCCTGTGTAAAACACTTTGCACTATATGGCGGCGCCGAAGCCGGCCGCGAGTATAATACGGTTGATATGAGCCGTTTAAATATGTATAACTATTACCTGCCGCCATACAAAGCAGCGCTTGATGCGGGTGCGGGCAGCTTCATGAGCTCGTTTAACGTGGTTGATGGTGTGCCGGCAACTACCAATAAATGGCTACTAACAGATCTGTTGCGTAAGCAATGGGGTTTTAACGGCTTTGTAGTATCAGATTATACCGCTTTAAATGAAGTTACCAACCACGGCCTTGGCGATCTGCAAACGGTATCGGCGCTGGCATTAAAAGCGGGTTTAGATATGGATATGGTGGGTGAGGGCTTCTTGTCGACACTGAAAAAATCATTACAACAAGGTAAGGTAACCATGGCCGATATTGATCTGGCTTGCCGCCGGGTGCTGGAAGCCAAGTATAAACTTGGTCTTTTCCAAAATCCATACAAATCAATTAATGCGCAAAAAGAGAAAACAGAAGTATTTACCGATGCTAACCGTAAGGCGGCACGTATGACTGCCGAGCACTCTTTTGTATTGCTTAAAAATGCTAACCAAATATTGCCGCTAAAAAAATCGGGCGGTAGCATTGCTGTTGTTGGCCCACTGGCAGATAATAAAAGGGATATGCTGGGCACATGGGTTATTGCCGGCGAGTGGGAAAAATCGGTAAGCGTATTAGAAGGTATAAAACATGTGGTTAACGACGACGTAAAAGTTACCTATGCCAAGGGCGCTAATATTACCGACGATACCACATTCATGAAACGCCTTAACTTTGGCCCGGGCATGGTTAGCCTTGATCCTAAATCGCCACAGGATATGCTGGAAGAAGCTGTGAAAACCGCTAAAAAGGCTGATATAATAGTTGCCGTAGTTGGCGAATCGCAAAGCATGAGCGGCGAATCATCAAGCCGGTCAGATATCAGCATACCAGAAAGTCAGCAACTTATGTTAAAGGCTTTGGCAAAATTGGGTAAACCTATTGTTATAGTATTATTTAACGGCAGGCCGCTTACCCTAACCTGGGAAAATGATAATGCCGCTGCTATATTAGATGTTTGGGCCCCGGGCACCGAGGCGGGTAATGCTGTGGCCGAGGTATTGTTTGGTAACTACAATCCGTCGGGTAAGTTAACTACAACGTTTCCGCGTAGCGTAGGTCAAATCCCTTTATACTATAATCACTTAAATACCGGTCGCCCATATTCATCAGGGCCAACCAAGTTCAAATCAAATTATTTAGATATCAGTAACAATCCGCTATACCCATTTGGTTATGGTTTAAGTTACAGTAAGTTTAATTATAGTAATGTTAAGCTAAATAAAACCAGGTTAAAAGGCAACGAAACTTTAACGGCAACGGTTACGGTAACCAATGATGGCCCTTATGCAGGCGAGGAAGTTGTACAGTTATATATTAGCGACCCCGCCGCGAGCATTAGCCGCCCGGTAAAAGAGCTTAAGGATTTCAAAAAAATAAACCTGCAAAAAGGAGAGAAGCAGGATGTTACTTTTAAGATAACCCCTAACCAGTTAAAATTTTATAACAGCCAGTTAAAATACGATTGGGAGCCCGGTTCGTTTATTATACAAATAGGTACAAACTCTGCCGATACAAAAACCGCTAAAGTACAGTGGGCCAAATAGGTTTAAGTGCTTCATTATAAAAGAGTTTTTAGTTAAATTTCTTTTATATTAAATTTTAACTAATATGCCTTACTGATATCAGTAAGGCATATTTTTTTTATACAAAGTGTGTATTTCATATCAAAAGGTAGTTGGTGTAAAGAGTCGCATTTTTATTGGTACCTTATTTGGCAGGGGTAAGCAATCTTAACATAAGTTTAACAACTGCTTTATTTTATAGAACCAACTTCTTAAAAATTTAATAAAAGTTTTTAAGTTTTTGAATGATGTGTACTGATTTGGGGCTTTTAAAATATCAAAACATGATTTTTGGCAAAAAAAACCTTTTATAACAAGAATATTACATTGCGATATTGTTATTTTAAATATTGAATTATTAACAGGAGTTTAACAAATGGTTATCTAATTGATACATTGTTCATTAATTATCTTAAAAAAATAAATAATTAATAATTCTATTGGAGAAACTTGTGTAACGTGGACACTCTGTTTATATTAGAGCATTACCAATTATAAACTTTCTTTTTTTAGAAAGAGAAACTGAATTTAACGGACAAACCACATTGATGAACCTTAAGTATGAGGGGCATAAATGGGCAAACAGAATAAATTTTTAGCAGGATAGTGTAACTATATGATAAAACTTTTACAATTTTTTCTTTTTGATTATCTCACACTCCTTATCTTATTAAGAAAGAATTCTTTAAGTCTTCCTCTATTTGCTATCCCTTGCAAATTAATAAACTTTATACCCATATGAAATAAGACCTTAAATCAAATATATTAATCAACTAAATCTCAATCTCATGTTTAAAAGTTTACTCCTTAAAGGAAGAACGCTATGCCTGCTATTATGCTGCATGGTATCTTCACTGGTAGTTACAGCTCAAACAAAACACACTGGAAGGGTTACCGGCAGCGACGACAAGCTACCCGTAGTTGGAGCCACTGTGCGCGTTAAAGGTACTACCATCGGTACACAAACGGACGTTAACGGACAGTTCAGTCTGAATGTTAGCCCTGGTGATGTGTTAACTATCTCATATCTGGGATATCAATCGCAAGATGTTACTGTAGGCGCCTCCGAAACAATTAGCGTTGTTTTACAGGCCGGCAGTAACACGTTAAACGAGGTAGTAGTAACTGGTTACACCTCGCAACGTAAAAAAGACATTTCCGGTTCGGTTGCAACAGTGAATGTTACAGCTGCAAAATCGGTTCCTACGGTAAGCTCAGAAAGCTTATTGCAAGGCCAGGCGGCCGGTGTTAACGTAATTACACAGGGTGCCCCCGGTGCAGGTGCTCAGGTTACCATTCGTGGTACCAGTAACTTTGGTAACTCATCGCCATTGTATGTAATTGACGGTTTACAGTCAGATAACATGTCAAACATTAACCCTAATGATATCGAATCTATATCGGTATTGAAAGATGCGGGTGCTGCTGCCATTTACGGTGTAAGCGGTGGTAACGGTGTTGTTTTGGTAACTACCAAAAAAGGCAGACAAGGCAAAACCGTAATTTCTTATGATGCGTTTTACGGAACAACGCAGCCAATAGGCGGTAACGTTTTTAATACGTTAAATGCTGGCGAATTTGAACAATTACTTAACAAAGTAGACCCTGGTAACGCATTGTTATTAGGAGGTAAAATTGCTGATTATGGTTATCAATCGGCAAATGGCAGAGGTGTTTTCAACCAGGCAGATGCCGGTACATTTCTTCCAAATTATCACTTAGATAATGACCCTAACTTTGATTACCTGATCCAGAAATTTACTAAAGGTGCAGGTACTGACTGGTATCATGAAATTTTTAAATCAGCCCCTATACAACAGCACACAATTAGTGCAAGTGGTGCAAGTGATAAAAATTCATACTTTATGTCATTAGGTTATACCAACCAGCAAGGTACTTTAATAGAGACTTACTTTAAAAGGTACCAGGCACGTGTTAACACTACATTCAGTGTTAAAGATCACGTACGCTTGGGCGAAAACTTTAGCTTTTTCTACATCCAGTCGCCAAACGGTGGTGGTGGTTTAGCTAACGGTGGTAACCAAAACGAAGGTAACCCTATCTCTGAAACCTACCGTACACTTCCTATTATCCCTGTTAGAGACATTGGAGGTAATTTAGGTGGTACTTACGCTGGCCCGGCTGCATTGGGTAACGCCCTAAACCCGGTTGGTATACAAGAGCGTCAAAGCACTACTAACACCAATCAATGGGGTATGCAAGGTACCGCGTTTGCTGAGGTTGATTTCCTGAAACACTTTACAGCACGTACAGCCTTTAGCACAGATATATCTAACAGATATTATTATAATATTGCTTACCGCCAGTATGATAGCGGTGAGGCCCATGGTGGTACAAACAGCTATAATGAAGGTTCATCATATGATACCAGGTATAACTGGAGTAATACTATCAATTACAAGCAAGTTTTTGGTAAACACAGCATTAACTTATTGGGTGGTTTTGAAGCCAGGAGCATTAGCCATCGCCAAATGGATGCATCAGTTAAGAACCTGTTCTCTCTTGATCCTTTCTTTGCAAACCTTAGTAATGGCCAGGCTGGTTCAACAACTGCTACCAGCGGGTTCTACGATCCAAATAATCAAACAACATTCCCAAACAAAGTAATGTCATTCTTTGGTCGTTTAGATTATGTATTTGCTGATAAATATATATTAGGTGCCACTATTCGTCGTGATGGTAGCTCTGTATTCTACACAGGTCAAAAATGGGGTACATTCCCATCCGTATCATTGGCATGGCGTGCATCTCAGGAAGATTTCCTGAAAGGTGTTAGCTGGTTAAATGATTTGAAGATCCGCGGTAGCTACGGTATATCAGGTTACAATGGTAACGTAATAAGAAACAGCTTCTATAATGCCTTTGGCGGAAGCGCGGGTGGTTCTTCTTACCCAATTGATGGCTCATCAAATTCAGTTATAGGTGGGTACTACGCAAGTATAACAGGTAACCAAAATACAACATGGGAGCGCGATAAAGTGTTTAATGTTGGTTTTGATGCATCTATATTTAATCATTTTGATGTTACTGTAGAGTACTATAAAAAAACGATTACTAACCTCCTGCAAAATTTAGATTTATTAGCTACAGTTGGTGGCGGTCCTAATACCCGCCCTACGGTTAATATTGGTACGGTTGTAAATAAAGGTTTCGATATCAGTGCAACCTATCATGGCCAATCCGGCGGTTTTACTTATAACGTTGGTGCAAATATTACCACTGTTAAAAACAATATCACCGAGCTTGGTGCAGCTTTCTTCACAACAGGTATACGTAACGGTAACGTAGTTAAAAATGATGTTGGCACAAGTATAGGCCAGTTCTATGGTTACCAGGTACAAGGTTACTGGAATACACAGGCAGAAATTGATGCGCTAAATGCAGCGCAACAGCCGGATGTATTTGGTTCTGTATCACCATACCAAAAGGATGCTGCTCCGGGCCGTTTCCGTTATGCCGATGTTAATGGCGATAACAAAATTGATGATAATGACCGTACCTTTATTGGTAACCCTAACCCAGATTTTACATACGGTGTTAACTTAAGCGCTGCATACAAAGGGTTTGACTTTGCCGCGGTATTCTACGGCTCACAAGGTAACGATGTGTATAACTCGATCAAATACTGGACTAACTTCTATGGTTCACAAACCGGTAATAAAAGCCGCGATCTGTTATATAATGCATGGGACCCAGCAAAATCTGCTGCGCAAAATGCAGGTGCTAAAACGCCGATACTTGAAAAAACAACCACCTTTAGTACTGCTGATGCAATCAGCTCATACTACGTAGAAAATGGTTCATTCCTGAAACTACGTTCAGTACAGATAGGTTACACCTTTGGTACTAATATGTTAAAAAGTGTAGGTGTTGATAAGTTGCACGTATATGTACAGGGAACTAATTTATTTACTGCGACAAAATATTCTGGTCCGGATCCTGAACTACAATCTGTTGATAGAAACAGCCCCGGTATTGATTTAGGTAACTATCCTAATAATGAGCGCAGGTTTATATTTGGTGTTAACTTGTCATTTTAACAATAGCTAACTACATAAAAGATTTATAGTTATGAAAAATTTGAAATTAAAAATAATGATCCCGGCAGCAGTTCTACTGTTGGCCTCATCATATTCGTGTAAGAAATTCCTCGATCAGCCGGCAAATAGTGCACTAACACCGGATGTGGTTGCAACCAGGACAGGTGTTGACGGTATTTTAATAGGCGCCTATGCATTAGTAGATGGTGTTTATGCTGAACAAAAGGGCAGCCCATGGGAAACCGGTACCGACAACTGGATATATGGTAGTGTAGTTGGAGGGGATGCCTTTAAAGGCTCTAACCCGGGTGACCAGCCGGCTGCGGCTAACCTTGAAGCGTTTAATGCAACAGGTGCAAATGATTATCTTGATGATAAATGGCGTGTATGTTATGCAGGTGTGCAACGTGCAAACGATGTATTGCGTGTATTGCCAACAGTAAAAGACGGTTCAATTACCGCAGATCAAACAAAACAATACATTGCAGAAGCAAGGTTCCTACGTGGTTATTACCACCTGGAGGCTGCTAAATTATGGAAAAATGTACCTTATGTAGATGAAACCGTAACCTATGCTGCAAATAATTATGATTTGGCTAATGACGGCCCGATTTGGGATAAAATAACAGCTGATTTTGCCGCTGCTGCTGCCGATTTACCGGAAACCCAGCCACAAATTGGCCGTGCAAACAAATGGGCTGCTTTAGCTTTCGAGGCTAAAACGCTTATGTTTGATCATAAATACCCTGCAGCATCTGCTATTTTAACTGATATTATCGCTAATGGCAAAACAAGCTCTGGAGCTAAATATGCATTAGTACCGTACGCTAATAACTTTAACCCCTCAACAAAAAATGGGCCCGAAGGCGTATTCGTTGTACAAACATCTGTAAAAGATGGTGCAAACGGTTTAAATGGTAATGCAGGTAACGTATTAAACTTTCCGTCTGGTGGCCCTGCAGGATGCTGCGGTTTCTTCCAGCCAACGTTTGATTTTGCTAACTCATTTAAAGTTGATGCTAATGGTTTGCCATTAATTGATACTTACCAAAATGACTATATTAAAAATGACCAGGGTGTTGCAGCAGAGAATGCTACATATTTACCTGGCAATGAATTGCTTGATGCAAGGATCGACTGGTCAGTTGGCCGTCGTGGTATACCTTACTTAGACTGGGGTATTTGCCCTGGAGCTGCCTGGGCTCGTGATCAGCCAAATGGTGGTCCTTTCTTGCCTATTAAAAACGTTTATTACAAAGCTGCACAATCAACAACTTCAGATTCATACGGTGGTTGGGCTGCAAACCAGTCAACATCAAACAGCTACAATGCTATCAGATATGCTGACGTGCTATTATGGGCTGCAGAATGTGCTGTTGAAGCAAGCCAGCTTGGTGTTGCAGAAGGTTATGTTAACCAGGTTAGGGCTCGTGCTGCTATCCAAAGCGGTTGGGTTAAAGGTAAATTAACAGGCTATACCGGTGGCGATGCAACAAAACCAATTGTTGATAATACCCAATTTGCCGCTAACTATAAAGTTGGTTTATATACCGGTCAGTTTACTGCAAACGGCCAGGCTTTTGCACGTAAAGCGGTATATTTTGAACGTAAGATAGAATTAGGTATGGAAGGTCATCGTACCTTTGACTTGTCTCGTTGGGATGCCGTAAATGGCGGTCCTGCCGGTTCAATTATGGCAACAGAAATTGAGAAGTTCCTGAAAAACACTCGTGACTTTGGTGACAAGTTTACATCAGCCGTTATGAAGGTTGCTAAATTTACCGCAAACAGAAACGAACTATTCCCTATTCCTCAAGCTCAGATAGATTTATCTCCGGGTAAGAAACTAAAACAAAATCCAGGTTATTAATAATCAGTAACCTATAAAAGAGGGGAAGGTTATTATCTTCCCCTCTTTTTTTATTAATATATTTATTAATATCGTTAAATGAAACTCCTTAGATACCTGCTGTTTGTTGCTTTACCACTTTTTATATTCTCGTGTAAAAAGGCAACAATGTTTGAAAAAATATCTTCATCACATTCGGGCATAAAATTCAATAATGAAATTGTAGAAAATGATAGTATCAACCCACTTGATAAGCTGAATATTTATAACGGCGGCGGCGTTGGCATAGGGGATTTTAATAACGATGGCCTGCAGGATATTTATTTTATAGGTAACGCCGTACCAAACCGTTTATATATAAACAAAGGCGATTTTAAATTTGACGATGTTACCGAAAAGGCAGGAGTAGGTGGCAAAGGTGGCTGGGGCCGTGGTGTAGCTGTTGTTGATATAAACAACGACGGGCTAAAAGACATTTATGTATGCAACTCCTTATTGAACGATACAGTTAAAAGGCTTAACCTGCTTTATATAAACCAGGGGCCTGATAAGAATGGGGTGCCCATTTTTAAAGAATCATCAAAAGAATATGGCCTTAATATAAATGTACACTCTACAATGGCATCGTTTTTTGATTACGATAACGATGGCGACCTGGATATGTACCTTACCGTTAACGAGGCGCAATCAACAGATAATACAAGCTCATTTAGGCCAATTATAACAGATGGTACCAGCCGTAATACAGGCAGGTTGTATCGTAACGATTATAACCCGGCTCTAAAACATGGCGTTTATACAAACGTATCTAAACAAGCGGGCATATTAATAGAGGGTTACGGCCACGCAACAAGCATAGTGGATATTAACCGCGATGGCTGGAAAGATATTTACGTTACAAATGATTTTTTACCAAGCAATATACTTTACATAAACAACCACGACGGTACTTTTACCGATCGTACAAAAGAATACTTTAAACACACTGCCACAAGCGCCATGGGCCAGGATGTGCAGGATATAAATAACGACGGCCTTGCCGATGTTTTTGAACTGGATATGGATCCGGAAGATAACTATCGCAAGAAAATGTTTATGCCGGGTACATCATACCAGTTATACCAAAACTTTGACAATTACGGTTACCAATACCAATATAATCACAATACCTTACAGCTTAACCAGGGCCCGCGTTTAGGCCAAAATGATTCAATAGGCGCGCCTGTATTTAGCGAGGTAGCTTTTTTAAGCGGCGTAGCACAAACAGACTGGAGCTGGGGGCCTATGATAACAGATTTTGATAACGATGGCTTTAGGGATATAGTAGTAACAAATGGTTATCCCCGCGATGTTACCGATCATGATTTTATCGCTTTCAGGAAC
This sequence comes from Mucilaginibacter sp., assembly GCF_028288105.1. Lineage (GTDB taxonomy): Bacteria > Bacteroidota > Bacteroidia > Sphingobacteriales > Sphingobacteriaceae > Mucilaginibacter. The sequence goes on from NZ_JAQBOI010000270.1 coordinate 24,579, forward strand.
GAATCTTTTATCATTGCCAGTAAAAAACAAATATTAGCGCAAATACCTATTGTAAAAATATCAAATTACGCGTTTAGAAATAACGGCAGATTACAGTTTGAAGATGTAACCAAAAGTTGGGGGATGGATATAGCATCGTTCTCTAACGGTGCCGCTTATGCCGATCTGGATAACGATGGTACTTTAGATATGATCATTAATAATATTGATGACGAAGCATTTGTATACAAAAACAGATCGCGCGAAGATGATAAAGACAGCAATCACTATTTACAGATACAGTTTAAGGGCAATCCTCAAAACCGGGATGGGATAGGGGCTTGGGCAGATATTTATTATGACCATGGTAAACACCAGGTATATGAAAATACCCCATTCCGCGGCTATCTGTCAACCATACAAAATATAGCGCATTTTGGCTTGGGTAAAATTATAAGTATTGATTCGGTTGTAATAAAATGGCAGAACGGTAAGCAGCAAACACTAACAAACGTGAAGGCCGACCAGGTACTTAAGGTTGATATTAACAATGCAAAGGCAGGGTATAGCTTTGGTGTTTCGCCGGTAAATAGCCAGTCCTTATTTAGCGAGGTGACAAAATCAGTAGGAATAAACTATAAGCATAATGATGTTGATTTTGCAGATTTTAACGTGCAAAAACTACTGCCTCATAAGTTATCAGAATATTTACCGGCAGTTGCTGTAGGCGATGTTGATGGTAATGGCTTTGATGACATGGTTGTAGGTGGTACCTCAAAATACCCTGCCCAGGTTTTGTTACAACAGGCCGATGGCAAATTCACTCAGCGCAACTTGTTAGCTACAGCGGCAAACCCTACCGATAGGTACAAAGATGAGGGTTTGCTATTATTTGATGCAGATGGCGATGGCGACCTTGACCTTTATGCCGCAAGCGGTGGCTATGAAGATGCGCCAAACTCAAAATCGTATCAGGATAGGATCTATGCAAATGATGGCAAAGGGAACTTTACCTTGCAAGCGGGCGCTTTACCCGCAAACTTTACCAGCAAATTATGTGTAAAAGCGGTTGATTATAATAAAGACGGCTCGCTTGATTTGTTCGTATCAGGCAGGGTTGATCCGTGGAATTATCCTAAACCGGTATCAAGCTTTGTTTTACGTAACGACAGTAAAAAAGGACAACTTAAGTTTACTGATGTAACGCCAACCGTTGCCAAAGGCTTAAATAACTTAGGCCTGGTGTGCGATGCATCGTTTACAGATTATGATAACGATGGCTGGCCAGACCTGGTTATTACGGGCGAATGGATGCCGGTTACCTTCATGAAAAATGATCATGGTGTATTTAAAAATGTAACTGCCAACAGCGGTATAGCTGATAAGTTGGGCTGGTGGAATACTATTGCCGGCGGTGATTTTGACCACGACGGTGATATTGATTATATTGTGGGCAATACAGGTTTAAATACTTTCTACAAAGCTACCGACCAATATCCGGCTTATATAACCGCTAAAGATTTTGACAATAATGATAGTTATGATGCCTTCCCATCAGTTTTTTTAAAGGATAGGGATGGCAAAATGAAAGAGTTTCCGGCACATACCCGCGATGATATTGTAAAACAGATGATAAGCATGAGGGTAAAATACCAGAACTACAAATCATTTGCCGTCTCTACTATGGATAGTGTGATTACGCCCAAAATGCGTGAAGGGGCTATCAGGTTAAAAGCAAACGAATTGCAGTCTTGCTATTTGCGTAATGATGGTCATGGCAAATTTACCATGATACCATTGCCCATAGAAGCGCAGATATCTCAGCTGGCAGGTATTATCATAGATGATTTTGATGCTGATGGCAACCTTGATATAGCCCTTAATGGTAATGATTACGGTACCGAAGTTAGCACCGGCCGTTACGATGCCTTTAATGGTTTAATGTTAAAAGGTGATGGTAAAGGCGGTTTTAAACCTTTAACTATAATGCAAAGCGGCATTTATATACCGGGAAATGGAAAGGCATTAGTTAAATTGCGTAGTGCTAAAGGGGGGTACTTGTTGGCTGCTACACAGTATAAAGATGTAATGAAAGTGTTTGAACTGAAAAAGCCTGTGCGCACTGTAAGCATAAAGCCTTTGGATATGTTTGCCACCATCAAATATAAAAACGGAAAAACCGCGAAACA
>NZ_JAQBOI010000300.1 GCF_028288105.1 Mucilaginibacter sp.
CGCCAAAGTAAATAGTTTGGATGGTTTCATTAGTAAGGTAGCTTTTTTGCAGGGTTATCTCTTTCAAAAGAGCCTGCACCATCTCATCTTTATACTTAGCCGATGTGCTGAAATGAAAATCGCAGTAATGGCAGGCTTGCTTGCAAAAAGGGATGTGGATGTATATACCGGCCATAGATGCAAAGGTATTGCAATTATTAATTTCTTGAGCTATTGGTTTATGCTGTATAAATTTTCTCGTAAGGCTGTAAAAATATGCTCACATATAACGTTATTTTATACATAAACACAACGATTTAGGGAATGGTTAAAATGAGAGGTAGATATTTTTTAGGTTTATATACATGCCTACTAAAACTAATCACTATGAAAGCCACCTGTTTAGTATTAAAATTAGGAGTGTTGTTACTCCTTTTTATAACTCCCGCCTGTAAAAAAGCAGAAATAGCAAAACCTGTGCAAAATAGCAAGGCCGATATTGAAACCTTGGTTAACCCGGATCAAATTTTAGTTCATGCAGGAAGTACACCGGGATTTGCTGACGGGCCGGCTTTACAAGCGCAATTTTCTCGCCCGACATTTCTTTCTGCAGGGCCCGATAAATCTTTATATGTGTATGATTCCGAACTGCCAAGTCTAAGTATTAGAAAAATTAGTTGCTCGGGTATGGTAATTACTTTTTACAGATTTACCGAGCGCGAGCGCATTGCCGGAATGACAGTAGATAAAAATGGATGTGTTTATATCTCGCAGGGATATCAAATAAAAAAAATTAGCGCTGATGGCAAAACGATTAAGGTTGTAGCAGGTAGTGGAGAAATACCTGGTCCACGTAAGGATGGCCCCGCGCTTCAGGCAACCTTTGCTGAACCGGCAGGGCTTGCCATAAATAAGGATGGCTGTCTTTTTATCCTGGATAGCAGGTACAATATTATTCGAAAACTCTCAAATAATATCATAACAGTTGTTGCAGGCGGGATCGAATTTCCCCGACCAATATCGGATAAATTACCCAGGGATGGTGTAGGAACAGATGCTGAATTTGACAATCCCCGCTATTTAAGCATAGATAATGACGATAATTTATATGTAACAGGAGGATACTATGCTCTTATTAAGAAAGTAACACCTAAAGGTGTGGTTACCACTATCGCTGTTATAGACTATGGATTTGACACTGATTATTTGAGCGTCATTACTCAAACAACGGTTGACCAGTCGGGAAATTTATATGGGTGTTGGAATTGGGCTGTGGGATTTAAAGAGCAATATGCCTTTACAATATTTAAGTGGACCACTAATGGCGTCTATCAGGAAACATTAGCGTCAAATAGCTATCAAAAGCAAGATCAGGACGATCCTTTTGTGCCGGCTGATGGTTTAATTTTTCCAACTGGCTTTGTTGCTGTTAACGATACGTTATATTTTTCGAATACACGCGAACATAAGATCAGGAAAATAGCACTAAAGTAGAATAGTTAAATCATAATCTATAAAAAACCATCATTATGAAAGCCAGCTGTTTAGTATTAAAATTAGGAGTTTTATTACTTCTTTTTGTAGCGCCCGCATGTAAAAAAGTAGAAACGGTAAAACCTGTAAAAGATAGCAAGGCCGGGATTGAAACCTTAGTTGACCCGGATCAAATTTTAGTTCATGCAGGAAGTACACGGGGATCTGTTGATGGGCCGGCTTTACAAGCACGATTTGATTGCCCTACATTTATTTCTGTAGGGCCCGATAAATCATTATATGTGTATGATGCCTCATTTTACCTTGAAGCAGGAGGAACTCCTGTAAATCGCAGCATAAGAAAAATTAGCTGCCTGGGTGTAGTTACTACTTTTTATAAGGTAGCAGGGCAGGATGCCGATATTACAGGAATGGCAGTAGATAAAGATGGGGGTGTTTATATCTCACAGCGAAATCAAATAAAAAAAATTAGCGCCGATGGCCAAAAAGTTAAGGTTGTAGCGGGTAGCGATGCATCATATCCGCGTAAATATGGGCCTGCACTTGAGGCAACTTTTCTTCAACCTACAGGGCTTGCCTTAAATAAAACCGGCTGTCTTTTTATTTTAGATAAAGGGTACAATGACCTTCGGATGCTCTCAAATAATAAAATAACACTTGTTGCGGGCGGAGGTGATTCTTTCAATCAATACGACGGGTTACCCAAAGACGGTATAGGAGCAAATGCTGAATTTGACCGCCCTGGATTTTTAAGTATTGATAAGGATGATAATTTATATGTAACAGGAGGATATTATGCTATTATCAGGAAAGTAACGCCTAAAGGTGAGGTTAAATTAATTGTTATATTGGATTCATATTATGACAGTGACTATTTCACTACCATTACGCAGACAACGGTTGACCAATTGGGGAATTTATATGGCTGTGTAAATTCGGCTGTAGGGTTTAAACAGCAATTTTACTTTTCTGTAAACAAGTGGACTACCGAAGGTGTTTATCAGGAATTATTAGCTTTAAATTATTACCAAAAAGAGGACAGGGACGATCCCTTTCTGCCGGCAGATGGTCTGCTTTTCCCAACTGGTTTTGCTGCTGTTAATGATACATTATATTTTTCAAATACAGTTGAACATAAGATAAGGAAGATAGCCCTTCACTGAGAGTGAATTAATAAATATTTGTCGCATTCACCCCCTTAAGTTGTCATTGTAAGCACCTGTTTTATTAACTGTAATGCCGTATGTTTGTTAATAATTACAGGTAAAGGTGAAAACAATATTTGATAAAACAACAAGAGATGAATTGATTAGCAGAATCAATTCGCTCAACGGCAATAACAGTGCTGAATGGGGGAAAATGACCGCCTATCAAATGATAAAACATTGTACTGTTTACGAGGATATGATGCTTGGGAAGAAACCGTTTAAGCGGGTATTTCTTGGATATATATTTGGCAAGTGGGCTTTAAAAACCTTAATTAGAGATGAATCTCCACTAAAGCGAAATATGCCGTCAGATCCGGGGCTTATCATAAAAGAAAGCCAGGGCGATATCGCAGCAGAGAAAAAGAACTGGATAGTATTAATTGAACAATACGGATTTTTGCCCGATTATGAGATTACTCATCCCTTTTTTGGAAAGATAGCTAAAGAACAAATTGGCTATTTAGTTTATAAACATACTGATCACCACCTTCGGCAATTTAAGGGTTAATTGGATATGCCGGCCATTCTGCAGTAGATACAAGCAAATTAAGTTTTGCATAAGCCACTATAAATAAGGTAAATTTGCAGCTTATACGGCTTTTATACATGCGTTGGTTTATTTGCTTTTTATTTATTGTAGTTACCGGGTATACCAAGGCATATGCGCAGGTGGATACAGTGAACACAATGCCTGATAGTGTTTTTAATCGCCCCCGTTATAAAGGCCCTATGCCTTTTTTAGATTCGGTTGCCCACGCTACAGCCAACAGGGAGCAATTTGTTTCAGATTCGTTGGCCATGCTGTATATTGAAGCGCCAGACCCGCAACGCCCTAACTTATTTGTGGATAGCTTGTTAAAAGCCAATGCTTATAAAGGCGACTTATACCTTAGCCTTTCCGCGAAATCAAAAGTAATACAGGGTTATGGCCGTACCCGCCCATCACGGGATGCCTGGGTTATTGTTGTAATTATACTGCTGCTGCTTTTTACATCGGCCCTTAATATCTCTTCAAGTAAGGATATGAGCAATGTTTTTCAATCATTTTACAACCGTAAAGCTATAAGCCAGGCCGGTAAAGAAGATAGCCCCATTAACGTATGGACATTCATCGCTTTGTTTTTGTTATTTGGGTTCACTTTTGGGCTGTTCCTGTACCTGCTTACCACCAGTTACTACAAAGTTTATTACACAATAGGCGGTTTTCAACTCTTTATTACCCTGTCATTTGTAATAATAGCATTGTTTGCAAGTAAGTTTCTGGTATTAAAACTTTTAGGTTTTGTGTTTGATATTAACAAATTGGTAAACGAATATATATCGACTTTGTCGCTTACGTATTTTAACATTGCCTTTGTTTTTTTGCCCGTAGCGTTATGTTTTAGTTTAATAGCGGATAAGTTTATTCCCTTTTTACTTGCAATAACGCTGCTGTTTGTGATAATTATCTTCATATGGCAGTACCTGCGCAGTAGCGTAAGTATTATTTCTAACTTTCGATTTCATAAATTTTATTTATTTATCTATCTTTGTGCCCTCGAAATTTGCCCCATATTGATTTTGATTAAGGCACTTAATATTGGATTTAGGTAGTAATTTACGCATGGCATTGGAAGATAGAAAGAAAAAGGTTAAGAGTATTTTAGTTACTCTGCCAAAACCTGAGAATGACAAGAATCCCTACGCTGAATTGGCCAAAAAGCTTAATTTAAAAATTGACTTTAGGTCGTTTATTCACGTTGAAGGTGTGCCTGCTAAGGATTTCCGGAAGGAAAAAATTAATTTGGCTGATTTTACCGCGGTGATTTTTACAAGCCGTAACTCTGCTGATCACTTCTTCCGCATTTGCGAAGAGATGCGTTTTGAAGTACCGGTAGAAATGAAATATTTCTGCCTTTCAGAAACCATTGCCCTTTATCTTCAGAAATACATTCAATATCGTAAACGTAAAATATTTTTTGGCAAACAAACCGCTGCTGATCTTGCAGAGGTATTGAAAAAACATTCGGCCGAAAAATTCCTTTATCCCTGCTCTGATGTAGCCGCCGAAGAAACCCAAAAGTTTTTGCTGGATAATGGCTATGATTTTACCCCGGCGGTATTATTCCGCACGGTATGCAGCGATCTAAGCGACCTGGCCGAAGTGTTTTATGATGTTATCGCTTTCTTTAGCCCTTCAAGCATTCAATCTTTATACAAGAACTTCCCCAATTTTAAGCAGAATAACACCCGTATTGCGGCTTTTGGGGCCACTACACACAAAGCAGTACTGGAGGCAGGCTTAATTTTAGACATACCAGCCCCAACGCCAGGAGCGCCTTCAATGACCATGGCAATTGACCAGTATGTTAAACAAGCCAACAAATAATTTAATTTAACTGTTGAGTTACTGCAACATTTCTTAAAATTTTAGCGTATAACGGTGAAAGTATTTATATACTAAAAGAAATATTTTTACTGACTCTCTTCATTTTACGCAAAATAAAAAATGCGTTTTTTTTTCACTAATAAAGCATTTATTAAGGTTAAAAAACATATTTTCGTTTTGGTTAGTGTAAAAGTGATATATTCGGGGGTGCGTTCTGTTGCAGAAACATAGACAGCATATTACTGATTTTGGATACAAAATGAAACAAATATACTTTTTAATAATAGTTTTGGCCGGTACTATATTAACTGGTTGCGGTATAGGCGGTGGCGGAAATAATGGTGAGGTTACAGGGGTAAAGCAACGTTCTTTTAGGGCTACAACTCCCCTAAACATGGTGTATATTAAAGGTGGTACATTTTTAATGGGCCAAACCGATCAGGATGTAACCTTTGCACAAACATCGCAAACCAAACAGGTTACTGTACCCCCATTTTTTATGGATGAAACAGAAATATCGAACAGCAAATACAAACAATTTGTGTTTTGGGTTCGCGATTCTATTGCCATTACTAACTACTTAAACGATCCAAAGTATTACCTGCAACCTAAAAAAGGTGCAGCTGCCGACCCAAATGGCAGAAAATACATTAACTGGAAATATGTTGCAAGTAACCCGGTGTTTAGCACACGTGGTAAAAATGCTGCTGCTAACGCTACAAAATTACAAGGCTTGTATTATCAGGGAGATGACCGTGTGTTTGACCGTAACGAGATAGATGTACGCATGTTAAAATACAACTATGCTTTATTAACCTTACGTGAGGCTTCAAACTTCCGTAACGATAAAACAAAAAAACGTTCTGATTTTATTTTACGTGACACAGTAGGTGTTTACCCGGATACACTGGTTTGGCTAAACGATTTTTCGTACGCTGCCAATGAGCCAATGGTTGAGGGTTATTTCTCTCATCCGGCATACCGTAACTACCCTGTTGTGGGTGTTACCTGGCGCCAGGCAAGGGCATTTACCGCATGGCGCACACGTTTAAGTGAAGGTGCAAAAGATGCCCGCAAAATACCGCATAACCTGCCTTATGCATTACCTAACGATGCTGAGTTTGAATACGCCGCACGTGGTGGCAGGATAGGTACCGATTACCCTTGGGGCGGCCCTTACATTAAAAATGCCAAAGGATGTTTAATGGCCAACTTTAAACCGGGCCGTGGTAACTATACCGATGATGGCGGTGCATATACGGTAAACGTCAGGTCGTATTTCCCAAATGATTTTGGATTGTATAACATGGCAGGTAACGTAGCAGAATGGACATCATCTGCTTATGACGAGTCTGCATCCACCTTTGTACATGACCTTGCACCAACATTTAATTATGAAGCCAAAACAAGTGACCCTGAAGTGCTGAAACGTAAAGTAGTGCGTGGCGGTTCATGGAAAGATATTGGCTATTTTCTTCAAAACTCTACCCGTACTTTCGAGTATCAGGATACCGCAAAATCATACATTGGTTTTCGCTGTGTAACACAATACCTTGGTCGCGATATCAAGGACAAACGCTAATCAAAACAACTAATTAATACAAAAAATCATCTTTATTAAAGTTTATGGCTGGGAAAAAGAAACCTTACGGAATCACTAATATTGTATCATGGGGAGCAACTGTAGTTATTATAGGCTTACTATTTAAAATTCAGCACTGGCCTTATGGCGGTACTTTTATTTCGATAGGTTTATTAGCAGAAGCTGGCTTGTTTTTTATACTTGGTTTTCAAAGGGAAGAGAAAGAGATCGACTGGACGCTTGCATATCCGGAACTGAGTGCAGACTTTGAGGGGGAGAGACCAAAAGCATCTGCCAGGCCGGCAGTTACAAGTGGTTTTTCAAACACTGCAGCTTTAGATAAAATGCTGGAAGATGCTAAAATTGGCCCGGAACTAATAAGCAGTTTGGGCGAAGGTTTGCGCACCTTTGGCGATAAGGTTAACAGTATATCAAAGGTTACCGATGCCGGCGATGCTACCGTTGCTTTTACAAATAAAGTAAAACAAGCTACAGCAAGTTATGACAATCTGAGCAACTCTTTTGAAAAGGCATCAGCCAATTTAAACGAAATGGCCAATACAAATATTGATTCAAAAGCATACCATGATCAGGTAACTAATTTGGCTAAAAACCTTTCTTCATTAAATGCTGTGTACGAACTGGAGTTACAGGATTCGAGCGCGCATTTAAAAGCAATGAACAGCTTCTACAAAAACCTGTCATTAACGATGAACAACTTTAACGAATCGTTAGATGATTCTAAACAGTTTAAAGAAGAAGTTGGGCGTTTAGCTAAAAACCTTGCATCGTTAAACTCTGTGTACGGTAATATGCTTACAGCTATGAACCAACCAAGGGTTAACTAACATATTAAGTATACCAAACAGATAATATAAAGAATGGCCGGAGGTAAAGAAACCCCAAGACAACGGATGATAGGTATACTATACCTGGTATTATTAGGGCTTATAGCACTAAATGTACCGGATAGTTTACTGGATTCGTTTAAGAATATTACAAGAAGTTTAGATGCATCAAGAGGTAATGTAACCAATAGTTTAAAAACCACTTATAGCGCTTTTGAAGCAACCAAGCTAAAAGAACAACCTGAAAAAGCAGGCCAGTTACTGGCAAAAGCAAAAGATGCGAGTAAAATAGCCGATGAACTTAATGCTTATGTTGAGGAATTAAAAGCCGAAATGATCAAAAAAGGCGGCGGTTTTAATCCTGATATAGATGATGTGAGTGCAAGGGAAAGCCTTGATATTTCATCAGAAGTGATGATAAACGGCAAAAAGGGTGATGTGTTAAAAGAGAAGATAGAATCTACCAAAACAAAATTGCTGGCTTTATTAGGTAAAGATGCAGCAGGCGTAAACTTTTCTTTAAACGCTAATGACTTAAAGCCACGCCCGGGTTATCAGAAAAAATCATGGCAAGAGGCTTACTTTGGTGAAGGTATCCCATTGGGTGCTGCATTAACAACGCTTGCTAAAATACAGGCGGATAATAAAAACGCCGAGAATGAAGTAGTTAAAAAACTTTTAGGTAAGGTGGATGAGGCGCAAGTTACATTAAACCAATTTAGGGCTGTGGCTGTAGCACCAAGCAGTTATATATTATCAGGCCAGCCTTATAAAGCTGAGATATATTTAACTGCCTATGATGCAAACTCTAACCCCAGTATTACCGTAGGCGGCTCACCCATACCAACATCAAACGGTGTAGGTACTTATACCACAACCGCGAGCGGCGAAGGTATACGCAACTGGACAGGGCAATTACTGGTTAAGCAAGTAGACGGGCCACCAAAACCATACCCTATTAGTGGGAGCTATATGGTTGCAAAACCATCTGCAGTGGTTTCGCCCGATAAGATGAACGTGCTATATATTGGTGTTCCAAATCCGTTATCGGTTTCTGCGCCGGGTGTTCCAAAAGAAAGTATAAAAGTTAGTATGTCTGGTGGATCAGTAAGTGGCTCAAACGGGCATTATAGCGCTACCGTAAGTTCATTAGGTATTGCAAAGGTTACAGTTTTGGGCGAAAAAGGAATGGTGTTAGGAACATCAGAATTTCGTGTAAAACGTATCCCGGATCCTAAAGCAATGTTTGCGGGCAAAAGCGGTGGTAAAACCAGCGCGGCTAACATACGTGCACAAGACAGGCTTTTTGCTAAATTGGATAATTTTGAATTTGATGCCAAGTTTAACGTTACCAGGTTTACCCTGTTAATTATAAAACCACGCCAGGATGTTGTTACTTATACCACAACCGGTGGTGAATTATCAGGTGCTATGCGTGCTGTAATGAACACCGTAACACCAGGTACAACTGTTGTATTTCAGGATATAATTGCTGTTGGGCCCGATGGCACACAGCGTGGACTTGACGCGATAGTATTATCGGCTAATTAAAAAGTTATGAAGACAAGATTTTTGATTATTGTACTTTGCCTGGCTTGCAGTGTTTCTTTTGCGCAAAGGAAGAAATCAACTAAAAAAACTGCAGCCAAAAACCCACCCCCGGTTACTTTAAAAGTTAACCCGGATAAACAGGTAGCAGGTGCTAATGGCGCTGCAAACGCGGGCATACAGCCAATTGATACAACAAAGAAAAAACCTTTTGACCGCCCACTGGATGGTTATTACAAAAAGAATAACATATTAAGCGCCAAGGTAACACCTTACGCTAACCTGCGCGAAGCCGATGTAATGTTCGCGAAACGGGTTTGGCGCGAAATTGATTTGCGCGAAAAGATGAACCAATACCTGGCATCGCCAAAGGGAAGGTTAATAGATGTACTAATGGCTGCTATTGATGCCGGCGAATTAACTGCTTATGACCCAACGGCATCAAAAGATGACCCTAACGGGGATAGCTTTTCCAAGCCATTAAGTGGCGCGCAGGCCCGTAGTAAAATGGCAGATAGCGCTGTAGTTGACAAGTTTGATAAAGATGGTAACAAAATAGGTTCTGAAGTACGCGCAGGTGAGTTTAATCCGGATAGCGTTGTTAAGTTCCGAATTAAAGAAGATTGGGTTTTTGACAGGCAACGTTCAGTTTTTGAACCACGTATTATTGGTATAGCCCCTTTGTATAAACCTAAAGCAGCCGGTTTAGATCTTGATTATCAGCCCGCTTTCTGGATCTATTTCCCCGAAGCAAGGCCGATATTAGCCGTTAAAGAAGCCGTTAGCCGTAACAATGATGCAACAGGCTTAAGCTTTGACGATGTTTTTGTGAAGCGCATATTTACCAGTTACATTGTTAAACAATCTAACGATAAAGACGAACGTATCCGTGATTACGCACAAGGTATTGATAAGCTCTACGAATCTGACAGGATCAAGAAAACGTTGCTTGATTATGAATTAGACCTGTGGAAATATAGCGAGTAATTAAAAAGATATTCAAAACAAAAAAGTCAAAATTCAGCAATGGATTTTGACTTTTTTGTTTTAGTAACTAATACCTTTATTAAATACTTAGTACCTTACTATATGCACAAGTTTAAGCTGTTTTACATCCACAAGTATTTGAGGCTGATATGCGGCCTTGTATTATTGCAAGCATTTTCTGATAATACATTCGCCCAGCAATCAAAATCAAAGGAGATAGATAGCTATATAAAGCAAAGGCTGGCAAACAGTAATATACCTGGTTTGGCTGTCGCTGTTGTGCATTCCGACACCTTTGTTTTAGTAAAGGGATACGGAAAAACCGCTGATGATAAACAAATAGGTGCCAATACGCCTTTTGCCATAGCATCATTAAGTAAAGCATTTACAGCGGCAGCGGTGTTACAACTTGTACAGGCAGGGAAAATAGACCTGGATAACCCAGTTGTAAAGTATATACCCGCTTTTAGTATAAACAGCCCACTTGGCAAGCAAATTACGGTTAGGCAGGTTTTACATCAAATTAGCGGTATGGGTGATACCGGTTATCCGGAGTTTAATCTAAAAAAGCAGCCCCAAAATTTAGATGAAGTAATTAAAAATCTTACCTCGGCAAAGTTGGTAAGCGAACCGGGCAAAGCTTTTCATTACCACAACCCCAATTACCAGGTGCTCGCTAAAATAGTAGAGGAGGTGAGCCATGAGCAATTTAGTACCTACCTGAATAAGCATATTATAAGTCCGCTGCAAATGGCGCACACTTATAATGCCGAAAACGTAAGTCAGTTTTTTGATAACACACATCATCTTCCGCAGGGATATATCTATGTGTTAGGCAAGCCGGTTGTAACTAAAGAACCTGATTGGTTTGTTAGCGGAGATGCCGGTATTGTATCAACCGCTGCTGATATGGCCAAATGGTTATCTGACCAATTGAAAGCTAAGGGTGCCGATAGTTCGGCTATTTTAGGGCAGAAGTATATGGCCATTATGCAAAGCCCACCTCCTAACTCTAATTTTACTTATGCTATGGGTTGGCATGCAAACCCACAAGGCCATGTTTTGTACCACAGCGGCATAATGTGGACATACAGCTCGCAGCAGATAATTTTGACAGATAAAGGTTATGGTATAGTATTGCTATTTAACGGCGGCGCCAACATGTTGACCGATTACTATTCGTTTTTAGAGGGCATAAAGGATATCGTATCTGGACAAAAGCCCAGTACGAGCTCTTTACCGCCATGGCTTTATACTACTGCTATAGTATTATTTTTGTTGATCATACTTACATTGGGTATAAGGCGCATACTTAGGGTGAAGCAATGGTATCGTAATTATAATAAAAGGTCGGCCTGGAAAACATGGCTTTACATGCTTATCCGCCTTGTGCCAATAATTTTGCTGTTGCTTATCCCTTATTTAGTAACGGTATTTAGCGGAAGGGTAATAAACATGCAGAAAATTACACTGATGTATGTGGATGTTGTATTGGTAATTGGGCTGGCAGGCGTTCTTAACTTGCTAATAGTAGTGCTACGGTTAATATACTTAGCAAAGCATAAGGTTGTAACCATACAATAGCCTACTGCAGGCCTGTTATATCACTTACCGATGGATTGAAGTATTGTGTTATTGCTTTAGCTTGTTTTAAATTCACTACTTCCTGCAGCTCTGTTTCGGTTGCTTCGCGGATTTTTTTAACAGACTTAAAGTATTTCAAAAGTTTTTCTGCGGTGGTTTTGCCTATACCTTCTATTAATTCCAATTCGGTAGCCAATGTGCCTTTATCCCGTTTTTTACGGTGGAAGGTAATACCGAAGCGGTGGGCCTCGTCACGTAGTTGCTGGATCACTTTCAATGTTTCCGACCGTTTATCCAGATACATAGGGTACTGATCGCCGGGATAATACAGTTCTTCCAAACGTTTGGCTATACCAATAACGGTAACTTTTTTCTCGATACCCAAAAGCTTTAGGCTCTTCATAGCCGATGATAGCTGCCCTTTGCCACCATCAATAATAATCAATTGCGGCAAGCCGGTATCTTCATCCAGTACGCGCCTGTATCGGCGTAGCACAGCCTCTTCCATTGTAGCAAAATCATCAGGGCCAACAACGGTTTTTACATTGAAGTGCCGGTAATCTTTCTTGGATGGTTTGCCATCCTTAAAAACAACAATAGCCGATACGGGGTATTTGCCCTGAAAGTTAGAGTTATCAAAACACTCGATGTGGCGCGGAAGGGTATTCATGCGCAGGTCTTTCATCATCAAGGTCATCAGGCGCTCGGTACGTACTTCGGGGTTTAGCCTTTCGTATTGGTCTATCTTTTCCTTTTTAAAGAACATCACATTCTTTTGGGATAGATCAAGCAGTTTGCGTTTCTCGCCCAGCTTAGGTACCGTGAATTTTAACCTGGCATCTTCCAGATCTATATCAAACGGAACAATTATCTCTTTAGATGTGCTGTTATACCTTGTCCTAAATTCGGTTATGGCTATGGTTAACAACTCCTCATCGGTTTCGTCAAGGCGTTTTTTTAGTTCGATAGTTTGGGTTTGGGTAATGGTACCATTCATCACCTTCAGGAAATTCACAAAGGCGTATTTTTCTTCGGACGCGATGCTGAAAACATCCACATCGGTAATAGAAGAATTTACAACGGTTGATTTGCTCTGGTAATTCTCCAGCAGGTCCTGTTTCCTTTTCAGCCGGTGCGCCAGCTCAAAGTTAAGCTCGGATACAGCCTTGTCCAGGTCGCTTTTTAAGCTGCGTACAACGTTGCCAATCTTGCCGTTGAGTACATCGGTTATCTCGCTTATGTTATGGTCGTAGTCGGCTTCTGACTGATAATCCTGGCAAGGGCCTTTGCAGTTACCCAACTGGTATTCCAGGCAAACTTTAAATTTACCTTTTTCTATATTCTGCCTTGTTAGCGGCAGGTTACAGGTACGCAGGGGGTAGGTTTCCTTTATCAGCCCTAAAATGGTATGCATCATACTAACAGACGCGTATGGGCCAAGGTATTTGGAACCGTCTTTTATAATACGGCGGGTCCAGTAAATGCGGGGATAATTTTCATTTTTGATGATGATCCAGGGATAAGTTTTATCATCCTTCAGCATCACGTTATAACGGGGCTGATGCTTCTTGATCATACTGTTTTCCAGCAGCCAGGCATCAACCTCGGTATCAACAATGGTAAAAGTAATATTGCGGATCTTGGATACCAAAACCCTTGTTTTGGCATTGATCTGGGTATCCTTATTAAAGTAAGAGCCTACACGGTTACGCAGGTCTTTAGCTTTACCAATATAGATCAGCGCTTTTTCGCTGTCCCAATACTGATATACACCCGGTTTGTGCGGTATATTCTTTAAAGCCTCCTTGTAATCGAATTTTTCCATCTGTGTAAGTTTGCAGTTGCCGGTAGGCAGTTTGCAGTTGCAAATTTATAAATAAGCCAACTGCAAACTGTTTACCGCAAACTTAAAAATCTAACTTCTTCTCTACTTCGTTAGTGCCTTTTTGCTGCTGACTGTAGGCGCCGCAGTCGAGTGTTATGGTTACGCCAGATTTTGGCGGCACAAAGTCTACATTCTTTTTAATACCCAGCGCGGGGTTGGCATAAACACGTTTCATATAACCCGCAAATATAGGCAGGGCGGTGTTGGCACCCTCACCAAGGCGGGTAGACCTGAAGTGGATATCACGATCTTCGCAACCTGTCCATACGCCGGTAACCAGTTGCGGGGTTATACCCATAAACCACCCGTCAGAGTTGTCTTGCGTTGTACCCGTTTTACCGCCTATAGGGTTTGTTAAACCATACTTGCCACGCAGGCGCCAGCCGGTACCTTCTTCAATAACACCTTTAAGCATATAGGTCATTACATAAGCGGTTTGCGGGTTCATGGCCTGCACTATTTTGGGCGAGTTGTTATATAACACGTTGCCATTTTTATCTTCAATACGCAGCAGGTAAGTGGGCTCTGTCCAAACACCTTCATTTGCAAATGCCGAGTAAGCGCCCGTCATGTCAAACACCGAGGCATCAAACGTACCCAGGCATATTGATGGATAGGGTGGCACATTGCTGGTTATCCCCATTTTTTTAATAAGCTCCATTACGGGCACAGGTTTAACCTCGTTCATTACATAGGCGGTTACCCAGTTTTGCGAACGTGCAAGAGCGGTACGTAAAGTAATTACACCCGGTACCGTTTCGCTTGGCGATGAGCGTGGTGTCCAGTCGGCTCCATAACCTGTGATAGTGATGGGCTCGTTAGGTACCTGCATGCAAGGCGAAAATCCGTCATCAATGGCTACCGCATAAGTAAAGGGTTTAGCTGTTGAACCTACCTGGCGGGTACCCATCTTTACCTGATCATATTTAAAATGCTCAAAATTGGTACCACCTACCCAGGCTTTAATGTAGCCGGTTTTCGGGTCCATGCTCATTAATGCATTACGCAGCATCATTTTACAGTATACTATCGAGTCGATAGGTTTCATCAGCGTATCAATATCACCGCGCCAGGTAAAAATGTTCATCTTGGCAGGTTTGTTAAAATCGGCCCGGATCTCTTCGTCAGATGCACCCTGAGATTTTAAAGCAATGTACCTGTCAGACCGGTGCATGCCCTTATCAAGTAATGCCTTAAATGTAGGAATGGCTTTCCAAAGACTGATACCCTTCCAGTGTGCGTTAAATTGTGCCTGCAAATTGCGCATGTATTCTTTCTGCGCTTCTTCGGCATAGCCTTGCATGGTGGCATCAATGGTAGTATATATTTTCAGGCCATCACGGTCAAGGTCATAAGGGGTGGTGCCATCCGGTTTTAAAATGGATTTATCAACCAATATCTTCTGCACTTCTTTTTTAAGCACCGCCCTAAAATAGGTAGCAATACCATCGTTATGGTCAATAGGATTAAAGCTTAATCCAAGTGGTTTTGCTTTGTACTCTTCTGCCTGCCCATCACTTAAATAATGTTCTTCGTTCATACGCCTCAAGACGAAATTACGGCGATTTTTGGCGTTATCGGGATGGTTTATGGGCGAATAAATACCCGGGCCATTTATCATCCCAATTAAAAGGGCAGCCTGTTCTGGCGTAAGTTTATCGGGCGTACTATTAAAGTATGTACGCGATGCCGAGCTGATGCCATAAGTATTATATGCACCAAAATCTACCGTATTTAAATACAGTGTTAAAATCTCTTCCTTTGTATAGTTACGTTCTATCTTAACAGCGGTTATCCATTCCTGTAATTTTTGAATAACGCGTTTAAACGGATTGCGTGATCGTTCCGAGAATAGGTTAAGGGCTAATTGTTGGGTAATGGTGCTACCACCTTGTTTTTTACCTATAAGATTATAAAGCACAATGCTGAATGTGCGCTGAAAATCAATACCCGAGTGCTGGTAAAAGCGGGTGTCTTCAGTCGCGATCAGCGCGTTTATAATGTTGGGCGATATTTGTTTATAGGTAACGTTTGTGCGGTTTTTTATATAATACTTGCCAATGATCTGTTTATCTGACGAGAGAACCTCTGACGCCTGATCGCTTTTAGGGTTTTCCAGCTCGCGGAAAGATGGCAGCGGGCCAAACACCTGAAACGCGATAAGCAGTATCATGATAACGAAAAATGAAAAACAGACAATAAATAAACGCCATATATACCAGTTGTAGCGTCTTATATCCTGTTGCGAAACTTTCTTGATCATCTCTATTTAGTAGTTTTTTTGATAATAGTCTATGTAACTATCCAATGTTTTTCTGTCGGCTAATTTATCCAGATTTTCTTGTGTTATGATAAAAAAGCTGTATTTATCCTTTGGCACTTTCATAATATCGGGCATCAGCGGGATAATCGCGCGGGCATAGTCTTTAACATTTGTAATGTTGGTAAAGCGGCCAACATATATCAGCTGGTTATCGGCACCAACGCTTTTTAACTGGTGTTTAACGGTATTGTTTTGAAAATTAACCCGGTTAAACTGCCCGATACCAAAACGTGACGAAGATAAATTAGTTGTGCCCGTACTTACATTTATCACAAAGTAATAGTTGGTGCTATCGCGCATATTAAATATCGATGGCATTTCTTTTACCGGCTGTTTTGCGATTTGCTGGATAGGAGGGGCAATTACTTCTGCCTGTTTGGTAACCTCGGGCGGCGTTACTGCAGTTATTGCCGATGCTTTTTCTTCTTTAACAGGCTCAACAGGTTTTGGTTCCGGCTTGCGCACATCGGCCACAGGCTCATATTTTTCGGCAGGTACCCTAAATTCTGTTTGCTGCTGATAAACAATGGGCAGAGTAAATTGCGGGTCGTTAATTTCCCTGTCAGATATTACAATGCTACGGGCGGCGAGTTCTGCCTGATTGGCGGTAATATATGCAAGGTGCTGGTTTACCAGCGGGGTTATCAGTTTATCGGCAGGGTATTTAGTTACTATCTGCTGCAGATCGTTATTAAAAGGTGCAAGCGGTTCCTGGTGGCCGGCGGCAAAGGCGCGTAAATAATAGATCTGCGCGGCAAACCTGTTATTAGGATATTGTGCCAGCAGAGCATCGGCAGCAACAATAACCTGCGGATACTGCTTGCCTGCATACAAATCATATACCTTATTATATAAGGTGCTAAAACCGGTATCCTCATCGCTTAAATGTTTACTATAATCAGGGTCGAGGATAGTTTTGGCGAAAGGTGTTTGGGGATAGTTTTTTACCAGCAGGTTCTTATACTTATCAGACGATGCCGCATCGCTTTCGCTATACAAGCGGTATAGGTTATAATATATAGCCGCTGTATTATCATTATTAGGGAAACGGCTTAACAATAGTTCGTATGCAGCGATAGCTTCTTTTTTATCCTCTAATACATCACGATAAAAATTGGCTATATCCAAATAAGCATCATACATGCGTTTGTTTGATTGTGCCAGCAGCACGGGTGTAAGCGGCAGGTTCTGCAATAGATCTTGCCTGTAGTTGCCGGCAGTAACTTTACCTGCATTATTATTATTGCTTACAATATCTGTTGTCGTCGCATCCGGATCAATTATTTGTGTTGCTGCAGACGTGTTTTGGGTAATATCGCTACTTGCCCTGTTGCTTCGGCGCCAGTTATCTTCTAACTTACGGTTACCCCACACGCGTTTAAAGTTGGAGAAACCCTGGCTTATAGCGTTACTGTTACTGAAATAAAATTTATCGCCATTGGGCATACTTTCCTGCGGCGATTGATTTATATTGATGGCACCCTTAGCTTGCGCTACACTTACCGCAGTTATCTGTTGCGTTTGCAGTATCTGGGCTTCCACCATCTTGTCGATACGTGCCACTCGGGCCGGTTCATCCAATTTGGCCAGCATCTGTAAAGTATCCTCGCGGGATATGATCTGCAACCTATCTGCCAGTACCTGCAGGTTTTCGCTTTTCTTTTGAATAATGTGGTACGTAGGGTAATTAGGGGATAGGTTTACCAGTGAGCTATCGTAATATTTTTTAGCCCCACTATAGTCGGCTTTGTTTTTAAAATAGATATCGGCCATGCGCAAATAGGATAATCCCTTTTGGCTTTGATTTTTTGTGCTGCTATTAATTGACAGCCTGTAGCTTTTTAATGCATTGTCTATTTCGCCGTCGGTATATTGTAGTTGGGCTATCTGGTAATATACCTGGTCGGTAAAATCTTTATTGTTGTCATTTTTAAGTAACGACCGTAAACGGGCAAGGCGGCTTACCTTAACCCCGTTCTGGCTATCCTCTAAACGGATGCGGTTAAGGTTAGCATTAAAAGCCATATCAAATATCACGTTGCTTTTGCTAACGCGATCATAACTGGTTATAGCATCGGCCGGTTTGTGGTTAAGTTCCTGCAGTTGGGCAAGTATAAATGTCCAGCGCAGTTCCTTGTCCTTAGTGTAACTATGCTGTACGGCCAGTTTTGCCATAGCCTCGGCATCTGTATAATCCTGTATGTTTATATCGTACTGTAATTTGGTAGCATAAACATCGGCAGTAATCCTTTTTTTAGGGTTGATGTTTTGGAAAGCGCTATCTAAGGCAGTTTTGGCATCATTAGGCTGATTGATGTATAATAAGGAGCGAGCTTTATAAACCAGTGCCTCTTGTTTTAATTCGGCGTTCTTACCAAACGAGCGGATAACGTAATTGGCATATTCTACCGCGTCAAAATAATTACCATCAAGATAATTGGCTTTGCTTAGCAGGAGGTAGGCATCGCCCAGGTAATGGCTTTGCTCTTTAACACTTATTATGGTATTGGCTTTTGCTTTAACAAGGTCAAGCTCTTTATCGGGTACGTCGCTTTTGGCAACGGTATCGCGGTAAACACTTAATAGTTCACTGTAATCGTCTACATAAGCGGCTTCATAACCTTCCTGTTTTTCGCGCAGCAACTCGTTAGCATTAAAAAGAATATTGTATTTGGCGGTAAGGTTTTGCAAGCCACGGTTAAGCGCGCTCTTCTTTTCGAGCGAACACCCGGCAATAACTATTAGTATTGCTAACAAAAGGAGTTTAGGTTGTTTTAATAAAGAAAAGGTAGAAGTATGCCTCAATGGAATATTTGTTTGTATTTGATTTTAACCGCTATACAATAAATTGATTGCTTGCAGCTAAGGTTTATAAATGCCTTGCTAAAATACTAAAGATTATGCAATAGGTTTAATAAATTTGCAGGATGGCAGAAAATGAGGAACCCGGTAATAATAAGGAAGGCAAAGCATTAAATGCATATGCTAAATATACGAGCCTGGCGTTCCAGATGATCGTGATTATTGGCATCTTTGCATTCGCCGGTTATAAAATAGATGAAGCTGCACACCACGATACTAAATGGGTTACAGCAGCACTATCGCTTGCCGGGGTGTTTATATCATTGTTCATTGTTATCAGATCTGTAAAAAGTTGAAACCATCATGAGGTACCGCTCAAAAACTGAAATAAATAAACTCATGATAGCTTCATTGCCATTAAAAAACAGATAACTCTAATGAAAATACAACCTACCCTTATTTTGTTTGCCATTTTTGTAGTGGCTTTGGCCATATTACCGGTATGCCTTTCATTTACCGGAAACGCTAATTTATTGATGCCGCATTTCTGGGGCATGTTCGCCTACATTACCGGCCTTACATTTTTAGTAGTTATTGCCATATTATTTACCCAAAAAATAAACCCCGAAAATTACGCCCAGGTTTTTTTGGCCGGGACTACTTTTAAAATATTGGCCTGCCTGGCATTTATGGTGATTTTTTTGCTCAAAAACAAGGTGGAAAAGGGTGTTTTTGCGGGCAATTTCTTTTACTTATATTTCTTAAATACGGCCTTTGAAGTTTACGTTTTGTTGCGTAACTTGCGCAACCAAAATTTAAAGTAAAAAACTTTATTTAGATGTATAAAAGCTCAATTTTGAAATCAAAAATTTTTACACTTTTACGAATTTGTGCCGTTTTTTTAACACTGACCGCATTTTCGATACCGGCGTTTTCGCAAGCAGAGCACGCTGAGCACACTGAAGGCGCTGAAAAAAAGTTTGAGCCAGGCGAAGTGGTTTTAGAGCACATTGCTGATTCACATTCGTTGCATATTATTGGCCATACCCACCTGCCATTGCCTGTAATTGTTTATACCGATAAAGGTTTAGAGATGTTTTCGTCTGGTAAACTGGCCCACGAAGCTGGCGAACATGAAGCAGGGGCTGCCGGTGTATATAAAGGCAACTACAATTATAAACTGGTTAACGATAAAGTTAAGATAGTTAACGAGGCTGGCGAAGTTGATGAGGCTGCTACAAGCAAGCTTTATGATTTTTCTATTACCCGTAATGTGGTAAGTATGTGGATGTCTATAGCATTCCTTTTAATTATATTCTTAAGCGTATCATCGGCCTATAAAAAACGCCAGGGTAAAGCGCCAAAAGGCTTACAGTCTTTTATGGAGCCTATTATCCTTTTTGTAAGAGACGATATTGCCCGCCCAAACATTGGTTACAAATATCAACGCTTTATGCCGTTGCTGTTAACCGTATTCTTTTTCATTTGGATAAATAACCTGATAGGTCTTGTGCCTTTCTTCCCGGGTGGTGCAAACTTAACGGGTAATATTGCGGTAACGCTTGTGCTTTCGGTTATCACATTAATAGTGGTAAACTTAAATGGTAACAAACATTACTGGCAGCATGTTTTTGTTCCGGCTGATGTGCCTGTTTGGATCTGGCCTTTATGGTGGGTTATTGAGCTGGTAGGTATCATATCAAAGCCTTTTGCTTTAATGATACGTTTGTTTGCTAACATCACTGCAGGGCACATTATAGTGCTTAGTTTAATATCATTGATATTTGTGTTCCAGTCGTTTGCTATTGCACCGATATCAGTTGCTTTTGTGGTGTTTATGGATGTACTTGAATTGCTGGTAGCAGCATTGCAGGCGTTTATCTTCACGCTGTTAACCGCTTTGTTTATCGGTACGGCTATTGAAGAGCATCACCATTAATATTTGTAAATAATTATATACTATATATTCACTTTAAATTTAAAACAATGATTGGAAGTATCGCTGCACTTGGTGCAGGTTTAGCAGTAATTGGTGCCGGTATCGGTATCGGTCAAATTGGTGGTAAAGCCTGTGAAGGTATTGCCCGTCAGCCAGAAGCTGCTTCAAAAATCCAAACTGCAATGATCATCGCTGCCGCACTTGTTGAAGGTGTTGCTTTGTTTGCTGTGGTTGTTTCTTTCTTAGGCTTGAAATAATATTTCATCCCTTTAAGAGGATTAAAAAATTAACCGTACCCGTAGCGATTGGCTGCGGGAACGGTTATTAAAATTGATTTTTTAAAATATATACATCATATAATAATGAATCCATTAGTTACCCCCGATATTGGTTTAGTGTTTTGGACAACGGTATCATTTGCCGTACTGTTTTTCTTACTTGCCAAATTTGCCTGGAAACCTATTATGGGTGCCCTTGATGAGCGTGAGCGTTTTATTGAAGATGCGCTTTCAAAAGCCGAGGCTGCTAAAGAAGAGATGAGCCGCTTAACCAGCGAGAACGAAACTCTGCTTAAACAAGCCCGTATTGAGCGCGACGCAATTTTACAGGAAGCTAAAAAGGTTAAAGACCAGATCATAGGCGAGGCTAAAGATGCCGCGCATAAAGAAGGTGCACGCCAGATTGAACTTGCCCGTATCGAGATAAACAATCAAAAAGCCATTGCTATGGCTGATGTTAAAAACCAGGTTGCAGCTTTATCATTAGAAATCGCTGAGAAAGTATTGCGTAAGCAATTTGAAGACCAGGGCAAACAGGATGCATTGGTTGCCGACCTGTTAAAAGAAGTGAAATTATAATATAGACATGAGAGATATTAGATAGGAGACGTGAGACAGAAAATAGTCTCAAATCTCAGATCTCAAGTCTCAAATCTCAAAAAAGATGTCAGAAATAACAGTAGCATTAAGATACGCGAAAGCATTAATTGACCTTGCGCAGGAGCAAAACGCCCTTGAAGCGGTTAAGAATGATATGGATCTGTTTTTGCATACGCTGAAAGCCAATCCGGAACTGAAGGCTGTTTTAAGCAACCCTATTATATCGCACACCAAAAAGGTACATATACTGGCTGATGTTTTTGGCACCAGGGTTAGCAAGGTAAGCATCGCGTTTTTTAACATAATGGTTAACAAAGGCCGTGGCGAAGTATTATATACTACCGCGCACGAGTTTATTGGGCTGTATGATGTAAAGAACCATATTACTAATGCTAAGGTTGTTACAGCCGCTCCATTATCTGCCGAGAACAAAAAGAAAATGCTTGATGATGTACAGCAGGCAATTGGCGGTACTGTTAAGCTTGCTGATAAAGTTGACCCATCATTAATTGGTGGCTTTGTGCTTACTATTGGCGACAGGCAGGTTGATACCAGCATTGCCAGTAGCTTAAAGCGTATGAAAAAGGAATTTGCGCAAATCGCGATCAAATAATATTAAATTAAAACTCTAAAATAAATTCAAAAAATGGTAGAGGTAAGACCAGACGAAGTATCAGCAATTTTGCGTCAGCAATTAGCAGGCTTTAAGTCAGAATCTGAATTAGAAGAAGTGGGTACTGTACTCCAGGTGGGTGATGGTATTGCACGTGTTTACGGGCTAACTAAAGTACAATCAGGTGAGCTGGTTGAATTTGATAACGGTTTGCAAGGTATCGTATTGAACCTTGAAGAAGATAACGTAGGTGTGGTATTGTTAGGAAGATCTGACGATATTAAGGAAGGTGACAATGTAAAACGTACCAACCGTATTGCATCGATCAACGTAGGCGAAGGCATGCTTGGCCGTGTTGTAGATACTTTGGGTAACCCAATTGATGGTAAAGGCCCAATATTAGGCCAAACTTACGAAATGCCTTTAGAGCGTAAAGCTCCGGGTGTTATCTATCGCCAGCCGGTAACCGAGCCATTACAAACTGGTATCAAAGCTATCGACGCGATGATCCCTATTGGCCGTGGCCAGCGTGAGTTGGTTATTGGTGACCGCCAAACCGGTAAAACTGCTGTTTGTATTGATACCATTATTAACCAAAAAGAATTTTACGATGCCGGTAACCCGGTATACTGTATATATGTAGCTTGCGGCCAAAAAGCCTCAACTGTTGCAAATATTGTACGCACACTTGAAGAGAACGGTGCTATGCCTTACTCAATAGTTGTTGCGGCAAGTGCTGCAGACTCTGCTACAATGCAATTCTTCTCTCCGTTTGCAGGTGCTGCAATTGGCGAGTACTTCCGCGATACTGGTCGCCCTGCATTGATCGTTTATGATGATCTTTCTAAACAGGCGGTTGCTTATCGTGAAGTATCATTATTACTACGCCGCCCACCGGGCCGTGAGGCTTACCCTGGTGACGTATTTTACCTGCACAGCCGTTTATTAGAGCGTGCTGCAAAAGTGAACGCTAACGATAATATCGCGCAGCAAATGAATGACCTTCCTGAGTCTATCAGGCACCTCGTTAAAGGTGGCGGTTCATTAACAGCATTGCCTATTATCGAAACCCAGGCGGGTGACGTATCAGCATATATCCCAACCAACGTAATCTCGATTACCGATGGCCAGATATTCCTGGAGTCTAACTTATTCCTTGCAGGTATCCGTCCGGCTATTAACGTAGGGATTTCGGTATCACGTGTGGGTGGTAACGCGCAGATCAAATCAATGAAGAAAGTTGCGGGTACTTTAAAGCTTGACCAGGCCCAGTACCGCGAGCTTGAAGCATTCTCTAAATTCGGTTCGGATTTAGATGCTTCAACCAAAAACGTAATTGATAAAGGTGCGCGTAACGTTGAGATCCTTAAACAAGGCCAATATTCGCCGGTAACGGTAGAAAAACAGGTAGCTATTATTTACCTGGGTACTAAAAACCTGATGCGTAACGTACCGATTGGCAAGATCAGAGAATTTGAAGCCGAATATACCAACCAATTAGAGCAACGCCACCCAGAAGTGCTGGCAGCCCTTAAAGCAGGTAAATTTGATGATCAGTTAACCGGCGTATTGGAAACAGTAGCTAAAGAACTGGCAGGTAAGTACTAATATGCAAATGTGCGGATTTCAGATGTGCAGATGATTTGCACATCTGAAACCTAAACATAAATAAATAAACTCGTGTGGTGCTGCAATTTGCACATCTGCACATTTGAAATTTGCACATCTTAAAGAATGGCTAATTTAAAAGAAGTAAGAAACAGGATAGTATCCGTAAGCTCAACACAGCAAATAACCAAGGCCATGAAAATGGTTTCGGCAGCTAAGCTGAAAAGGGCAACCAATGCTATTGTACAATTACGCCCTTATGCCAACAAATTGAAAGATCTGTTGGCCAATCTATCGGCAAGCCTTGAAGATGGTGATTCACCGTTTTTACAAGACCGCGAACCGGTACGTGTATTAATTGTTGTTGTATCATCAAACCGTGGTTTGGCAGGCGCTTTTAATGCGAATGTTATTAAAATGGCCAATAACCTCATAGCTGAGAAATATAGCAAGCAGTTAAGTGCCGGTAACGTATCTATTGTTGCTATAGGTAAAAAAAGCCAGGAGTTTTATCAGCGCCGTAAGTACAATGTTATTGGTAACAATAATGACCTGTACCTTGACCTGAACTTCATCAATGCTTCAAAAATTACTGAAGGGATAATGCAGGGCTTTTTAAATGGTGAATACGACCGTGTTGAAATAGTTTATAACCATTTCCGTAATGCTGCCGTTCAGTTCCAGGTGACAGAGCAGTTATTGCCTGTTCCAAAGACAGCAATTAAAGCCACCGCTACAACTAAAGATGAACCTAAAGCAATGCAGGTTGATTATATATTGGAACCTTCAAAAGAGGAGATAGTAGAGCAATTGATTCCTAAGAATATTAAAATACAGTTATATCATGCAGTGTTAGATTCGCATGCATCTGAGCATGGCGCACGTATGACCGCAATGGATAAAGCAACTGAAAATGCAGGCGACCTGTTGAAAGCCCTAAAACTTTCATACAACCAGGCACGCCAGGCCGCCATCACTACCGAGCTTACCGAGATAGTAAGTGGTGCAGCAGCATTAGGCGGTTGATAATGATTCGATAAACTCACCATGACAAAATTGTCAGTCTGAGCTTGTCGAAGACATACCGATACTAAGAAAGGCTTTCCAATTTGGAAAGCCTTTCTTGTTTAAAGCCACATGTACCCGGGTCCCAATCTACACCTTGCGATGATCCTACCAATACAGTTATAGCTGTAATAATGTAAAGGCTAATAAAGACGTATAAAATATATGTCGCTTTGCTATTATTCATGCACAAGGTTTAGCGCTTTAAATATAAAACGCTTTATTCATAACACATGCATTTATACAACAAAGGCTTCCCAATTTGGAAAGCCTTTGTTGTATAATTATAATCAATATGGGAGATACTATATCGCCGGGTTCTCCGAATAGCTCTTCCATAACTCTTGCACGGTTTTACCTGTTAGTTTAGTCCATGATTCAGCCATGTAGGTATGATTGCGCATCATGCTATCTAATTTTTTAACGGTTCCTTTTTTAACCTTTGTTTCTACCCACACTAAAAAGCGTGCGGTTATGCGGTAGGCGTTATCATAGTTTTGGGTTGATTTATAATCTGGCAGGCGCCATTTAGCCGCATCGTTGGCTACGCCGTGCTCATTACGTACATAGTCGGCAATGCCTTCTGTTAACCAGCCTGGTCCGTCAAAACTGCCATAATCCTGGGTAATGTGCATTACTTCGTGGGTAACCACATCAATATCATTAGGATGTTTGGTCATGTAAGAGGGACTAAAAACCACGCGGCCATTAT
Source organism: Mucilaginibacter sp. (assembly GCF_028288105.1). Lineage (GTDB taxonomy): Bacteria > Bacteroidota > Bacteroidia > Sphingobacteriales > Sphingobacteriaceae > Mucilaginibacter. Next base: position 25,424 of record NZ_JAQBOI010000300.1, read on the forward strand.
CTGTAGCGGCCACACCATGGTAAGCCGTATCAATAAAGAAAACCACCTGTTTCAAACTCTTCTTATTGTATTCCTTCACGATTTTTGGATAAACGATAAAAAAGGTACTGATCAATTTCTCTTTGATAGCGTTATCAAAATGCTCATCATTACCGGATACGATAAGCGTGTAGCCGTTTTTCTTTAAAGTATCGATGCCGGCAGAAAATGCTGTTTGGCAGATTAAGCTGAGTAATAGTATGGTTAATATGGTGTGTTTTTTCATGCTGCAAAAATAGCTTAAATGCGTAATTGCAGGCATTATAACCGTAAAAAGCCTGATACAAAATTATTTTTCGGCAATTTCCTTTAAGGCATCAAGCGCTTTTGGCCAGCTTTGCATTAAATAATCCATTATGCCCTTGTCCATATTTAGCCCATTCAAGTCAACTACAAGCAAGGTTTTATTACCATCGGGTGTTAATGTATAATTTTCAAAAGCACCTGCAATTTTCTTTGCGTTCTCACTCGTAAAATCTTCAACGCCATTAACAAGTTCGCCCAACATTTTAAATGACATATGTTCATATGGGATATTCCGGGCTATAATAGAAATCATGCCACGATCCTCGCGATCTGTAAATAAAACCTTGCTGCCTTCCTGCCAATCGGTTATAGCTTTCGATCCTTCGCAAAAAGGGGCTGTCCATTTCGGATAAGTGGTTTCGCCCCAAAGTGCTTCCCAAACCTTTTTGCGGGGTGCGTTGATGGTGATCTTAAATTGCTCTTTCATAATGGTTAGTTTTTATATTACAAAGATGTATGATTAATCTATTATTCAGGGGGTGCAAACGCGACGAGTTGCAAGGTGTTTCGGGACAAGTTTTAGCTGATTATCAATAATTAATAAAATAAACTTGCATTTATATAAGTACTTATATAAATTGCATTATGAATTTGTACCAAAGTTTAGGATACCTGGTTTTAGGCAGCCGCCTTAGGCGGATGAGCGAAACCTTTTTGGCCGAAATAAACCGTATTTATCAAAACGAAGGTATCGAGTTTGATGCCAGTTGGTTCCCTGTGTTTTATCTGCTTTCAAAAAACGATTCCCTTTCTATAAAAGAATTGAGCGAGCAAACAGAGGTATCACACCCGGCAGCAAGTCAGTTGATAACAAACCTAAAAAACCGTAAGCTGGTAGAAACTACCGTTTGTGCAGATGATGGTCGCAGGCAGTTGGTGCAGTTTACAGATAAAGGCCGCGAACTGCTGAAACAGATCCTTCCTGTTTGGGATGCCATAAGCGCCAGCATGAATGAGCTGGAGGCAACAGATATAAAGATAGCCGAGATCCTTCCTGCCATTTCCGCTTTAGAAAATTCATTCCGTGCGTATAACTTATCCGGAAAGGTTGGCGAAAAATTAAATCCAATACCAAATGAAAAACTTTAATTACGGTATTGACCACCTTACTATAGGCATTTGCCTGGATATTGCAGCCGGCAAAGTAAAGGGTGTTATTAACGATAAAGCCGCGGCTGGTATCAATACCTCGTGGAAGGAGGTGGAAAAGATAGTCCACGCGCAACTGCCGGTTTATGGCATAAATACAGGTTTTGGCCCGCTTTGCGATACCCGCATCTCTGAAAAAGATACCAGCCTATTGCAAAGCAACATTCTTAAAAGTCACAGCGTGGGGGTAGGCAAACCTATCCCGCAGGAAATAGCAAAGCTGATGCTGATCACCAAAGTGCATGCCTTGGCTCAGGGTTACTCAGGTATTGTCCCGCAAACTTTAGAACGCATCATCTGGCATATCGATAATGATATTATTCCGGTTGTGCCCGAAAAAGGTTCGGTTGGTGCATCTGGTGATCTGGCGCCGCTGTCACATTTGTTCCTGCCGTTAATAGGTTTGGGTTATGTGAATATTGGTGATGAAAAACACCCTGCGGGAGAGATCTTAAAAGAGCATAATTTACAGCCATTGGTTTTAGGCCCTAAAGAAGGCCTTGCCCTTATCAATGGCACTCAATTTATATTGGCCTTTGCTATAAAAGCGGTGGAGCGTTTAAATAATGCGTTGAACCTTGCCGACCTTGTCGGCGCCATGTCGTTGGAGGGGTTAATGGGCTCCTCCCGTCCGTTTGATGCAAGGTTACATGCCATTCGCCCTTTTAAAGGAACAAAGCACGTGGCGAAGCGCTTAGCTGCTTTGCTGGAAGGATCGGTGATAGGTAGCTCACATATAGGTTGCGATAGGGTACAAGACCCATACTCGTTGCGTTGTATGCCGCAGGTGCATGGTGCATCCCGTAATGCCTGGCTGCACTTAAAAGAGCTGACCGAAATTGAATTGAATTCCGTTACCGATAACCCAATTATTTTTAATGCCGACGATACGATAAGCGGCGGTAACTTCCATGGGCAGCCGCTGGCTTTACCATTGGATTACGCCACCGTAGCCGCCGCCGAGTTAGGTAATATTGCCGACCGCCGCTGTTACCTCATGAGCGAAGGCCGTTATGGCTTGCCAAAATTACTGACGGAACATGCCGGCCTCAACTCCGGCCTGATGATACCGCAATACACCACGGCCGCTTTAGTTACCGAAAACAAAACCATGTGTTTCCCGGCCAGTGCCGATAGCGTACCAACTTCATTAGGGCAGGAAGATCATGTTTCTATGGGTTCTATCAGCGGGCGAAAACTGCATATGGTGCTGGATAATATTGAATATATACAGGCTATCGAACTGCTTTATGCCTCGCAGGCTCTTGAATTCAGGAGACCGTTACAGTCTGCCCCGGTAATTGAAAGCTGCCATGAACTGGTAAGGCAGCATGTGCCCTTTATTAAAGAAGACAGGGTTTTTGCTGAAGATATAAACGCTTTACATCAATTAATTATAAGCGGCCAGTTTCTGTCTACCGCGACGGAAACTGCCGAAAAACATAACATCAATATAAGTGACGATGACGAATTCGGAATTTATTAATACCTACGCTAAGCACCCGGTGTATTATGCGCCGGTGGGTAACCAGCTGCATGCCAAAAGCTGGCAAACAGAAGCGCCATTGCGCATGCTGCTAAACAACCTTAACGGTCAGGTTGCCGAAAACCCCGACGAGTTAGTGGTATATGGCGGCATTGGCCAGGCAGCCCGTAACCCGGAATCGCTAAGGAAAATAATAGAGCTTTTGCTGGAGCTGGATGAGGATCATTCACTTTTGGTGCAGTCGGGTAAGCCGGTGGGGATTATCCGTAGCCATCCGCAGGCACCAAGGGTTTTAATAGCCAACAGTAACCTGGTACCTGCATGGGCAACCTGGGAACATTTCAATAAACTGCGTGCCGATGGCCTGATGATGTACGGGCAGATGACCGCAGGCAGCTGGATCTATATAGGTACACAAGGCATTTTGCAGGGCACCTACGAAACCTTTGTGGAAGCAGGCCGCCAGCATTTTAATAATAACCTTACAGGGAAACTAATTGTAAGTGCCGGTATTGGCGGTATGGGTGGCGCGCAGCCACTGGCCGCGACTATGGCAGGTGCTGTATTTTTAGGTGCCGATGTAGATGTTACCCGCATCCAAAAACGAATTGATAGTAAATATATAGATAGGCTTACCCACTCTTACGAGGAAGCCATTAGCTGGGTACAGGATGCCATGGCAAAAGGCGAAACTTTATCGGTTGGGTTAGTGAGCGATGCTGGTGATATGCTGGAAAGATTAATTGCCGATGGTATTGTACCCGATATGGTTACCGACCAAACTTCGGCACATGACCCTTTGAATGGTTATATACCAAACGGACTAACGCTACAACAAGCCGCCGAACTACGTAAAGCAGATGCGGAAAAATACAAACGCCTGTCGTTAAAAAGCATGGCACGCCATGTGGGCTTTATGTTGCAGTTGCAAAAGCTTGGCTCGGTAACGTTTGATTATGGCAATAACCTGCGCGAGTTTGCCAAACAGGGCGGTGAGCAAAATGCTTATGATTTCCCGGGATTTACCCCGGCCTTCATCCGTCCATTGTTTTGCGAGGGTAAAGGGCCGTTCAGGTGGGTAGCCCTATCCGGC
>NZ_JAQBOI010000302.1 GCF_028288105.1 Mucilaginibacter sp.
ATCCCAGGGAACAAATATTTCGATAAATTTTCCTAAACCTATAAAACCGTAAGCCATAAAACCCAGGCAGCTTAACAAGGCAAAAGCGATAACCACCAAATGCGAACTTGTTACCCCTGCCCCGGTCGTTCCAAATCTTGTTGCCAGCCACTCGGCACCTGTAGTGGCGTTTGAACGGCGCAACCAGCGCGAAAGGTACATCATTAAAAATACCTGGTTAAACACCGGCCACAGCCAGGGGATCCAGATGCTTTTCATGCCATATACGAAGCATAGGCTCACCATCCACATGGTACCGCTTATGTCGAACATATCTGAAGCATCGCTAAGGCCAAGCTTGTACCAGGGCAGGCTTTTACCGCCCAGCATATAGCTATCCTTGTTTTCGCGGGCTTTTTTGCGATACCAAAAACCAATAAATATGGTGCTTAACAGGTACAGTACGATAATGGAAATATCGATTAAGGATAATCTCATTTAGTTAATAGTTAGTATTAATTGGTACCTGCTAAAATAGACGATTAAATTACCCTATATATAATACTATTTTAACCTTAAATTTCTTTTTCGGGCAAAACAGGGTGATAAAACCTATATAAATATGCGGTTACCGGTGTATGTTTCCCTAAACTCTTTGGGGATACAAAACTTTTTACGTTTAAAGATCCTGTTGAAATTAGAGATGTTATTGAAGCCGCATTTGTAAGCGATCTCGGCTACGGTGGTGGTGCTGTCTATGAGCATGCGCGAGGCATGGCCAAGCCTTATCTCGTTCAAACTATCAATAAAGGTTTTACCTGTACGCTTCTTTATAAAGCGACTGAACGATGCCTCGGGCATATTAGCTATGCGGGCAACTTCGGCCAGGCTTACCGGTTTATTGTAGTTGCTATTCATAAACTCAAACACCTTCTCTATCCGGCGGCTGTTGTAATAAAACTTCTCATTTGTAAAGCTCGGATCTGAAAGTGTTTTCATATTCCGGGAAATAGATAGGTCGTGCAGGATAGATAATAGCTCCAGTACACCATCAAACCCGTTCTTCTTATCAAGCGATAGAAGCCTATCTTTCAATGCTGCAATGGTTTCCGGCGAAAAAGCAATGCCCCGCTGCGAGCGCTCCAGCATACTTTTCACAAAGCTTAGCTGGTTTCGGCGCAGAAACTTTTCATCAAAAAGATCTTTATGAAACTGGATGGTAACTTCGTTTATAGCTTCGCTTTTGCACTGATGTGTAAACCAGGCGTGGTAAAGGTTTGGCCCCACCAGCACCAGCTCCAGATCATCAATAACCTCTATATGCCCGCCTACAACGCGCTTGGCGCCATTGGCATTTATAATGAGGTTTAACTCGTACTCTTCGTGGTAATGAAGTGGGAAATCAAACTTATTTTTTACACGCGAAAAAATAGTAAAGCAATCGCTTGGAGTAAGCGGTGTTATCTCACGCATAACGTTATTTGGCATAATAAATAATTATTGGTTTACTCAACTGTGAACACTGATACGAATTTAACATTTATTGCATAAATATTTAATTGTTTAACACAGCTACCTACCTCATATCAATAATTAACGGCATTAAAAGCAATGATATAATTAATAACCACCCGGCCAGCGTTGGGCCGCCTGCCAGGTGGTTAACACATTACTGATTTACAATAATGACATCATCAAAATAGAAAGTTTCGTCTCTATCATTTGGTCCTTTTATCCAAAAGCCAAGGGCATTTAAAGTGTTACCTGTACTCCAAAGAGCGGCTGTTGAAACCGGGATCTTAAAGTAGGTCCATACATTGGCCGGAATGGTAAGCGGGGTCGTATCATCATTATTACCGTATCCTTTGGGCCTTTTATCAGCTGTAAGATAAAGGGTATAATCCTGCGACGCGCCCTTTACCCAGAATGTTAAATATTGATACTCGGGTTTAGAAGCCAGGCCGGGGTACCAGTTAGAAAAACCATCTGCAGACCAGTTACCCTTTGCATAGGTTGCAGCAAAAGAGGCTGTGCCTGATTTAGATACCGTGGTAGATATGGTTGCAGGGCCCCATGAGTTGTTCGCCCATCCATCGGCACCGTAATTATCTGTAAATATCTTGTACGCCATATCCAGGTTCTCAAATACCTGCGTGGTTGTTATAGGCCCTGTTGCATTCGTAATTTCCAGCGGAGCGCCCGGGACAGTGCTATTTGCCGGCATTTTTATAACCAGTTCTTTCTTGGTTTGCGATACAATGCTTATTGCATCATTAAACCCTTTAAACTTTACCAATGTAACATCGGCCAGGTTGTTGCCTGTAATGGTTATTTCGGTATTGCTTGTAAAGTTGTAGTTTGATACGGTTGAAATAACAGGCAGCGCTATCACATTAAACTCCACCAATATTTGCTTACCAATTTTATTGGTTATAATAATGTTTTGCTTACCGCCGTTTGCCGTATCCGGCACTCTAAAAATTAAGGCATTACCTGTGTTAAACACCGTATTAAATGGTGCAGATACATTTCCTTTTTCAAATACAACTGTTTGTATCTCGCCAAGGCCACTACCGGTAAGTGTTAAAACATCGCCACCTTTAGCAGAATCGGGCTGAATTTTATCAGCTTTTGGGCTGGAGGATGCTTCAGCCGGTTTAGCGTTCTCTTTTGTACAAGATGTAATGATTGATGTGCCCGCAACAAATGCAAACAGCACTATCAATAATTTATATATATTTTTCATGATCAATAATGATTTTAATACGTTATCATTTATTTATAATAGTCAACAGCCGGTTCAAGCAGTTTTGGATCCTGAACTGTTTCTGACTGCGGGATAGGCAAAAACAGCTGAGCCGCTGAGCTTATTGTAGCTTTAAAGCTGGTAAGCTGCCCATTACTGTTCAATGTCCCCCGTTCCTGCGATGCGATAATTTGCTGTGCTTTGGCAAAACCCTGGCGCTGAACATCAAACCAGTAATCGCCCTCAAAAGCAAACTCCACTTTACGTTCATGTAAAATATCATCATTAGTGATGCTGGTTAAACTTGTTAAGCCCGCCCTGTTATGCACCGCGTTAAATGCTTCAAGCGCACCTGCATCAGCAGTTGAACCTGCACCGCCTAAAACGGCTTCTGCATATACCAGCAATACATCGGCATAGCGTAATATATAGGTAGGCATGCTGGTATGGCCATCGGGTGTAACAGGTTCATTGGCACGGTTAGGGCCTACAACATATTTTTGAATGTTTGAACGGGTACCTGTGAATATAAAATGATCATCAGTTGCCCGGCCGGTGGTATCATAAGTGAACCCGGTAGGGAAATTAACATTCACCCACTCTGCTTTATGAAAGCCCTGCTGCATTACAGACCAGCCGCGTCTTTTATCGGCAGTTTCGTAACCTGTAGCCGCGTTTAACATATCAAACGAAGGCACAACTGCCGAGTAGCCGTTACCACCGGTTGGCAGTGGTTTTACAAGCGGTTGCGGAGCAACATAAATTGAAAAACGGTTACCACCATTCCATCCCATTGATGCAAGCCATCTTAATGAAAACAAATTTTCTTTGTTTTTAACATTGGCTACTGTTGATGAAGTGAACATTGCGTTATAATCAGGATTTAAGCCCAATACACCGGCGCCGGCACCTTTTGAATAATCAATTACCTGTTTTGCTTTAGCAGCTGCATTTGGGTAATCTTTCAGGTACAGATAGACCTTAGCCATCATACCTAAGGCTGAGTATTTGGTTACACGGCCATCCTGTACGGCTACTTCTGGCAGGTTATCTGCAGCGGCCTGCAAATCTTCTAATGCAAAGCGCAACACATCTTTTTGATGATATTTAGGCACCAAATATGCTCCGGGTTTTGTAAGATCCAAAGGGTTATCAACTATCGGCGCGTCGCCAAAGGTGCGACCAATATAAAAATAGGCAAACCCGCGAATAAACCTGGCTTCGGCAATACCCCTGTCAAGAAACTCGGTATTTGCACCGCCAAGCAGTGCTTTCTTATCTTTAAATGTTTGTATAAGCACTGATGCCTGCCCTGCAGCTTTGTAGCAGGAGTTCCAGGTACTTGACACCAACCCATCGGTACTTTGAATATTGAAGTTATAAAATGAGTTATACTGGTCGTTACCCTGTGTACCGGTAACTGTTCCGCCCAATAAATCTCCTACAGATATAAACGCCTTATCAAACCAATCGCCCCAAACATTATTGTATAAAATACCTGTAGCGCCGTTTACCTGTTCGGCATTGGTGTAGTAATTATCTGTTGTAGGCCCGGTTGTAGACGGGTGGTTAAGGAAATCCTTTTTACATGCAGTTCCAAAGCAAACTAATGCACCTAAGAGGAATATAATTTTTATTTTCATTTTGCTAATTTTTAACTTAATTAAAACTGAATATTGGTACCAAAAGTGAATGTACGCGGCACAGGATAATGGCCGTTATCTACATTCATTAATGTTACCGAACTATTATTTGCACCTAATTCAGGGTCATAACCAGTGTATTTGGTAAACGTGTAAAGATTTTGTGCCGATGCATAAACCCTTATCGATGCCATTTTAAGTTTGCTCATGATGCTTTTAGGAAGGTTGTAACCAAGAGATACGGTTTGTATGCGTAAGTACGAACCACTTTCAATATAACGGTCAGATATCCTGGTGTTGTTATTGGTCCATTGGTTATACCTTGGCATGTTGGTATTGGTATTTGAAGCTGTATACCTGTTTAGCACAGTAACCAATTGGTTATTATTTGAATTTGACATTGCCTCGGTTTGCCTGCGGGTATAGTTCAGTATTTGTCCGCCATAGCTGCCATACAGGAACACAGACAGGTCTATGCCTTTATAATTGAATGTGTTGGTTAAACCGTAAACAAATTTAGGGTTAGGGTCACCAATAACACGTGCATCTTTGTCATTGATTATCCCATTACCGTCCAAATCTTTATAGCGGATATCGCCCAACCATAAAGATCCGGGTGCTACTATTAAACCTGTAGGAATAGGGCCTTTTGCCAGTTCTTCCTGGCTTTTAAATAAACCATCGGTTACAAAACCGTAATAACTGCCAAGCGGGCTGCCCGGTGCAGATAAAGAAACCAAGCTTGTAGCGCCATACTCATTAAATGAGCCTTGCAATGAAGCTGTTGGGCTATTTAAGGCTACAAGCTTATTTTTATAATGGCTAAATGTTACGTTGGTTTTCCAGTTAAAGGCTTTGTTTTGAATATTATATGATGTTATACTAATATCAATACCCTTATTGGTCATATTACCAGCATTGGTAATTGGCGATTGGATGTCGTTCCAGTTAGTTCCTAAACCCGAGAATGAAGGCAACTGGCTTGCCAAAAGCATGTTTGTTGTAGTTTTCTTATATACATCAATAGTTATTTCGGCCCTGCTATTAAGCGTGGTTAGGTCAATACCGGCGTTATAGGTTTTAACCGTTTCCCAGCCCAGAACCGGGTTGGCTACGTTAGAAGGAAGACTGCCCGGCCCAAAAGGAGCGGTACCATACAACGTTATGTTTGAGGTATAGGCATTCCCGCTACCACCAGTACTTTGGTTACCTACTTCTCCGTAACCCGCACGTAGTTTTAAGTAATTGATGCTTTTAGATTCTTTCAGGAAATCTTCGTTCGTTACTGTCCATGAAGCAGATACCGCAGGGAATGTTCCCCATCTTTTACCGGGGCCAAAACTTGATGAACCGTCACGGCGTATTGTACCCGTAATTGCGTATCTGTTATTATAGGTATATCCTGCACGTGCAAAAACAGACTCCATGCTCCAGGTACCTGCGCCGGCACCAATACCCTGTGTAAGATCGGCAAGGCCTGCATTTAACGATGGAAGATTTAGTGTAAGCCCGTTACGGTTGGCGTTGATGTAATCGTAATCAGACCGCTGAACTTCATGACCAAGGGTAGCACTAATGCTATGTTTACCAAATGCGCGGTCAAAATTCAGGAAGTTTTTAACGTCCCAGTAAAGGCTTTGGGTTCTTTGCTCACGTATACGGCTTGGTGATAATATTACAGCACCGGTAACACTATTTTCTAAGTAAGGCTGAAAAGCCCTGTCATTTGTTAGGTTGAAGTTATAGTTGGCTTCGTTTCTTAATGTTAGGCCTTTAAAAAACTTGATCTCTGCATAAAGTGCTCCAATGCCCCTGTAATTACCGGCCGAAACATCGCGTTGTTGTGCTAATGTAACCGGGTTGTTTGTTAAATTGATGGCGTAACCTCCAACATTGGCATTTGTAATATAATTACCATATATATCGCGTATTGGTGAAACCGGTGTATTATATAACACGGTGCTTGTTACCGCATCAAAGCCATCGCTAAGCCCTATTTGCTGCTTGCTTTTTGAAAGGTTGCTTGTAAAGCCCGCTTTTAACCAGTTATTAATCTGGTGATCAACACTGGCTCTTAATGTATAACGTTCAAAGTCGGTTTTTATAAGTGTACCTGTTTGTTTAAGGTATCCCCCAGAGAAATAGAATTGTGTTTTTTCGGTACCTCCAGATACACCTACCTGGTGACTGGTTGCAATACCTCTTTGATATATCTCGTCCTGCCAATCGGTACCATGCCCTAAAACTGACGGGTCTCTAAATTCAATCGTGCTATCTAAACCACTACCCGGCACGGCCCTAACTTCATTTACCAATGAGTTTCTGTACTGTGCATACTGTTGTAGGTCCATCACTTTTAGCTTTTTAGGTATTTCTGAAAAACCTACATAAGCATCATAAGTAAGCTTGCTTTGGCCGGGTTTGCCACGTTTGGTATTAATAATAACAACACCATTTGCACCACGCGAACCGTAAATTGCCTGTGCAGATGCATCTTTTAAGATGTCTATAGATTCAACATCTGCTGGGCTTAAAGTAGCCAAAACGCTTTGCCCGGTTTGGCCGCTGCCCCCACCCAGGAAATCCTGGCTTGCGCTGGTTGAGCCGCCTCCAAACTGTACACCATCAATTACATATAATGGCTCGTTTGATCCGGTGGCGCTTGTTATACCACGTACCCTTACAGAAACGCCTGCACCAGGCTGCCCCGAGTTGGTGGTAACCGTAACACCTGCTACCTTACCTTGTATAGCCTGGTCAATACCGGCTACCGGTAAGTTTTTGATGTCCTTTTCACTTACCGATGAAATGGAAGATGTAATATCGGCACGGCGGATACTACCGTAACCAATTACAACAACCTCGTTAAGCGAGGTATTTGATGCTTTAAGTGTTGCATCAATAACGGTTTGGCCGTTTATTGCAACCTCGCGGGTTTCGAGCCCGATAAATTTAAAGACAAGTACTTTTGCTGCCGCAGAAACGGTAATTGTATACCTGCCATTAACATCGGTTACGGCAACACCTTTACCATCTTTAACAGATACGGTAACCCCTGGCAGTGCGCCGGTCTCATCCTTTACTGTTCCTTTGATTACCGTGCCCCCGTTTTGCGCCATGGATGAAGCACAAATGAAAAAGGAAGCAAACAGCAATGCTATTCGTAGAATTTTTCCCATAATGGTTTGTTGGTTTTTGGTTATTTTATATTTGATTTAAATTGATGTACGCGTTTATAACAGGCCGGTAAAATGCCGCGTAAATGCACCGTTGGCATTCACGTTCCAGGTGTAATTAATACCCTGCCTTGTTTAATAATTTTTAAAAAATGGTTTAATTGGTTTATATAATAGTGCTGCGGTAATTGATACCCATGCAGTATTGGTTATTCTGGGGTTAAAATTATATGCTATTAAAAGACCTGTTGTGGATATATAGGGGTACAAATGTCAACCTCAATTAATGAATTGATTTACAGATAATTAATATGTGAAAAGAACACTAATGAGACTATTTAATTACAAATGTGCACCTGTAAGCTAATTTCAGATACTTTATAAAGTGCATAAATAGTATTACAATGCAGGGGCTACGGGTGTTATATTTTGTAGGATTTCTTTGGTTAGTGAATTTTCTCGCAAAGACGCAGAGACGCGAAGATTTAAAGAAAAACAAATCGATTCCGGACGGGCAAGTGTTCCGTAGGGGTAACAGGCAGGTGAGGTTAATAGCCGTTTTGGCTAAAGCCGATTGCGCTATCCATCGCATCCGTTGGCTGAAGCCAACGGCAATGAACTAATTTCTCCTGATAGATATTGCAATCAACTAATCTCTACTATCCTTCTACCGTTTCCACATATCGGGATGGTATGGTGTTATACTCGGCCTTAAAGGTTTTAACAAAGTATTTCTGGCTTTTAAACCCAACCTTATGGCAGATCTGCGAGATGGTGAGGTGGCCGGTTTCCAGTAGCTGAGCAGCACGTTTAAGACGCATTTGGCGCACCAGTTCATTTGGTGTTTTGCCCGTCATTTGTAAGATTTTTTTATACAGCGTATAACGGCTTACACACATATCACTACTCAACTCCTCAACCGAAAAATTGGGATTGGATATATTGTTATCTATCAGTACCAAAACCTTTTTAATAAACAGTTCCTCGGGCGATTCTACATGCAGTTCGGTTGGCTTGGCTTCTACCTGTTTTTGATAGGTTTTGCGCATATACTCCTGTTGGCTCAATATATTCTTGATCTTTGACAGCAGTATCTCGAAGTTAAAGGGCTTGGTCATGTAATCGCTGGCACCCGTGCCCAGGCCTTTAAGCTGCTGCTCCTCGCCTGCCATAGCTGTAAGCAGTATTACCGGGATATGCGATGTACGAGTATCGTTCTTTATCTTTAAACAAAGATCGATGCCATTCATTTCGGGCATGGCAATATCACTAACTACCAGGTTGGGGTGCTGCGCCAATGCTTTTTGCCAGCCTTTTTTGCCATTCTCTGCTTCAATAATATTAAACGCGTCTTTCAGGTTATCCTTTATATAGAAGCGGAAATCGTCATTATCTTCTACCAGTAGCACGGTAGGTTTTTTACCGTCGCGGGTTTCTTTAATTTGAATAGCCTTGCTTACTTCCAAATCAAACAGGGCATCACCATGCTGTAATAACAGGGGTGTATCAGTAAATAAACGCTCATCCAACTCTTGTAAGGGCAATAGCACGGTAAAACAGCTACCCTGGTTAAATTCGCTTTCTACCATTATCTCACCACCGTGTAGCCTTACAAATTCTTTGGTGATTGATAAACCTATACCGCTGCCCTGATTAAGCATAGAGCCGGGGATATCGTTCTGGAAAAATGGCTCAAAGATCCTGTCGAGCTTATTCTCATGGATGCCTATACCGGTGTCTATCACTTTAATTTCCAATTGGCACTGTGATGGAATAGCGGTATCCTTAAAGTTTAACAATACGCTCACATGCCCACCCGCCTGGGTAAATTTATAGGCGTTTGATAACAGGTTGAATATAATGCGCTCAATTTTATCCTGATCAAAACTGGTATGAAACTCATCTAACTCGGCATCAAACACAAAGCCAATACCTTTCTGCTCCGCCACATCGGTAAATGAATACGATAGCTCGCGGATAAACCCGATAATATCGCCCGGTTGGTTATGCAGTTTCAGTTCCTGGTACTCCATCTTCCGGAAATCGAGCAACTGGTTAACTAAATTTAGTAACCGCTTAGCATTACGGTTAACCAATAAAAGCTGTTTTTGGATATCTGGCTCCTGTATCTGTTTAATTATCCTGTCAACCGGCGCCATGATCAACGACAACGGCGTACGGAACTCGTGGCTTACATTGGTAAAGAACTTTATCTTCATCAGGTCAAGCTCATGCAGGCGCTGGGTTTCTTCACGTTCTTTCTCTAACAGGAACTGGGCCCGTATTTTTTGTATACCTCTATGACGCAGATAAAATAATGCACCAACAAAGGCCAGGGCATATAATATATACGCGATTGTTGTTTTCCACCAGGGTGGTAATATGGTAACATGCAGATAGAGCTCCTTACTTTTCCAAAAGCCGGGGTTTGACGCGCGTACTTTAAAAATATAATTTCCAGCATCTAAGTTGGTGTAAACAGCCTTGCGGGTTATGTTATCGGCAGTTATCCAGCCTTTGTCAAAACCCTGCATGGTGTATTCAAATTTTACCTTATCGGCATCAAAGTAATTAAGCGCGGCAAACTCTATCCCAAAAACATTCTCGTTATACTTTAACT
>NZ_JAQBOI010000306.1 GCF_028288105.1 Mucilaginibacter sp.
GGGTACTAAACTTTAGCAGATTTTACCGTTTTAATAATAACCGCAGCTACTTTGTATGGATCAGCCGCAGAGTTAGGGCGACGATCTTCTAAATAACCACTCCATGCATGATCTACAGTGTATAGAGGGATACGGATAGAAGCACCACGATCTGATACACCATAGCTGAAATCAGTTATAGAAGCAGTTTCGTGTTTACCTGTTAAACGCAACTCGTTGTGTGCACCATATACAGCAACACACTCAGCAACCGCAGGGCGGAAAGCTTCGCAGATAGCAGTAAATGTTTCTTTGCTGTTTGCTGTACGTAAAGTTGTATTTGAGAAGTTAGCATGCATACCAGAACCGTTCCAGTCTAAAGTACCCAACGGTTTGCAATGCCAGTTGATAGCAACACCATAGCTTTCGCCAATTCTTTCCAATAAGTAACGTGCAACCCAAATTTGGTCACCAGCTTCTTTAGCACCTTTAGCAAAGATCTGGAATTCCCATTGGCCAGCAGCAACCTCAGCGTTGATACCTTCAACATTTAGGCCTGCTTCTAAACAAGCATCTAAGTGTTCTTCAACAATATCGCGGCCAAAAGCATTGTTAGCACCTACCGAACAGTAGTATGGACCTTGTGGGCCTGGGTAACCACCTTTAGGGAAACCAAGTGGTTTATCTGTTTCAGGATCCCATAAAAAGTATTCCTGCTCAAAACCAAACCAAAAATCATTATCGTCATCCTGGATCAACGCACGGCCATTTGACTCGTGAGGCTCGCCTTTAGAATCTAATACTTCGCACATAACAAGATATGCATCTTTACGTTGTGGATCCGGGCAAGTAAAAACCGGTTTTAAAACACAATCTGAAGAACCACCTGGTGCCTGCTCGGTTGATGAACCATCAAAGCTCCAGTTATCTAAATCTTCTACTTTACCGCTAAAAGATTTAACAATTTTTGTTTTACTACGCAGGCTTTGTGTTGGTTTGTAGCCATCAAGCCAGATGTACTCAAGTTTAGTTGCCATTTTAATGATTAATTTGTAATTTTTTAAGTTTAATTATAGTTACTTATAAGATCCGTTTCAATTTACCCTGCGAATTTAAATTATTTTTATAAATTCCATAGCAATGTTGATAAAAATTATAAAAATTAACAACAAATCTCTTAAAAAATTCTAAAATCCATTAAATAGCTAATAAATATATCGCTCAATAAACTATGCTTACATAACAAGTTGGTATAAAACAAAAAGCAGCACAATCAAACTAACGATTGCGCTGCTTTTACAATAAATTATTTTATTTACTTGAAGCTACACCCCAATAACATTTATTCCTTATGTTTTTAAGGTCGCTTTTATCAATTTCAACGTCTGTTTCCTTACTGTTATCTATAAAATACAATTTAGAATGACTATTATCATAAATAAATGAGGCTATCTTATTATCTGGCGTTTCTTTTTCTACAACATCAATTTTTAAACCATTGGTTCCTTTACGCTTATTTGTAACATTCGTTGGTTGGGTTGCTTCGGTCCAATTCACTACATACTTTATTTCACTTATCGATTTTGAAGCCATTGACGCTTTATATTCAACTGTGTGCTGCACCACCTGTATAAGGCATTTTACACAGGGTTCGGCAACTGTAGCATTGCCGTAGTTTTTTTTCGGGTTATTAATTACACTATCTTTTTTGCCGTTAACTGTTACGGCTGTTTTAGTAATATCGTTTGAAACCGGTTTTGGCTTATTATTGCATGAGCAGCATACTATTATAAGTAATGCGGCCATAATAAGTAATGATCTGGACATGATTCTGTGCTTTCTTTTTAAACACTTATACCCGTAAATTGTGTTTTTATTAATAGTAGTGTTATTGTTACAAGCGTTATATACTATAAAAAGCCGCTACATTAACTTGTTTATTAAATTTAGGCATTTTAATGAGGCATTTTTCTATAAATTTTATTAAAATTGCCGTCTATATATCATATAGGTTATCACACAGCAATGCTTTACCCTCGTTGCACTTAGTGTAAACCTTATATCATTTAATTAGTTTATAATACGTATTAATCTATCAAATAATTTATTTGAATGTATCTTTAGCATTCAATAATATCATGAATAACGGCAGTAATAGTTCAAATACAACAGTTGATGTAGTTTTAGTTGGCGCGGGCATTATGAGCGCAACACTTGGGGTAATGCTTAAACAGCTGCAACCTGATCTTACCATAGAAATTTTTGAACGATTAGACACAGTTGCTGCCGAAAGTTCTGACGCTATGAATAACGCGGGCACCGGACACTCTGCTTTTTGCGAACTTAACTATACCCCCCAGCGCAAGGATGGCACTGTTGAAATATCAAAAGCCATAAAAATTGCCGAGCAATTTGAGATAACTAAAGAGTTTTGGTCTTTTTTGGTTGAGAACGGCTATGCAGGCGAACCGCAAACATTTATTAGTAAAATACCCCACATGAGTTTTGTTTGGGGCGACGATAATGTAGATTACCTTAAAAAACGCCAGCAAGCATTGGTGCAGCACCACTTTTTTAAAGGCATGCAATACTCTGAAGACCATGCCCAAATTAAAAAGTGGATACCATTGGTAATGGAAGGCCGTGATAAAGGCCACAGTGTATCTGCTACATACATGGATATTGGCACCGATGTGAATTTTGGCGCACTTACCCGTAGCTTAATTGATAAGCTTAAGCAAAAACCAGGTGTTACGCTTAGCCTTAACCACGACGTTAACGATATAAAACGCAATAAGGACAACAGCTGGCAAGTAAAAGTGAGCGACCGTGTAAGCGGTAACAAACGCAAACTGAATGCCAAATTTATATTTGTGGGCGCCGGCGGCGGTGCTTTGCCCCTGCTACAAAAATCGGGCATACCCGAGAGCAAGGGTTTTGGCGGTTTCCCGGTAAGTGGCCAATGGCTGGTTTGTACTAACCCCGATGTAATTAATAAACACTACGCGAAGGTATACGGTAAAGCATCGGTAGGTTCGCCGCCAATGTCGGTACCGCATTTGGATACCCGGATGATTGACGGTAAAAAAGCATTGCTGTTTGGGCCTTACGCGGGTTTCTCAACCCGATTCCTTAAAAAGGGCTCGTTGTTTGATCTTTTTACCTCTATAAAATTCAACAATATACTGCCACTACTTGCTGTAGCCCGCGATAATATGGCGCTTACTAAATACCTTATCAGCCAGGTACTACAATCACCAAAAGACAGGCTAAATGCTTTAAAGGAATATTTCCCTGGTGCTGCTGCCGATGAATGGGAGTTGGATATTGCAGGCCAGCGTGTACAGGTGATTAAGAAAGATGCCAAACGCACCGGTGTATTGGAGTTTGGTACCGAGGTAGTAACATCTGCCGATGGCAGCATATCCGCCCTGTTGGGTGCATCACCTGGTGCATCAACATCTGTACCTATTATGGTTGACCTGATAAGCCGCTGCTTTAAAGAAGAAGCCAAAACAGCTGCATGGCAGGAAAAATTCAAACAGATGATCCCATCTTATGGGCAATCGCTTACCAATGATGAAGTTTTAGCCAACGCTACAAGGGAACGTACAAGTAAGGTTCTGGGGTTGATGTAATCTTATTTTAGTAGTAGCTACTTAAATCTTTGTGTAATCTGATCCTGCTTAGATCAATATCAAGAATAATTGGCGAATAAGCAATTGCTTTATCTTTTTTACGTGCAGGGATCCACGGCGATGTTGTTTTTAACACCCGTACAATCTCATCGTTAAATGTTTCGTCGGTGGTTCTCATTACCTTAATATTACTCAGACTCCCGTCGGCATTAACATCTAAGTAAACAAACATTCTTCCATACCCCCTGAATTTAGGATTGTTTAATTTAGAATATTTGATGTGTTTGCCCAGATAATAAAAAAGTGCATCCATTCCATCCTTGTACCTTGGTACTGCAGGAGATGACTCGTACTTCTTTCCTAAGTAATCATAATAAACACGTGATAAAAGCTTCCCCTTTTTAAAAGAATACACTGTTTTAACAGAGTCTTCGTCAACGCCGATCCACTCTCCATCCTCCTGCTCATTTTTGATTTCACCCTCCATTACAACAGTTTTAAAATTTTTATCAAATTTTAAGAAATGTCCGTTGCCATTTTCAACCAACAGTTTCCCGGTTGAATCCCTGCACTCGCGAAACCTAAAACCCTTGCTTGTGGAGTAGGTTTTTACCGTATAAGGATTCCCATTAGGGTAAAATTCGTAAATATCGCCCTCCAAATGCCCTTTATTATAATTTTCAATTGCCTTTTTATGCCCATTTTCATAAAACTCTAAATACGATCCTTGATATTTTACGTTAAAAGAATTGGTGAAGGATTTTGCAACAGACCGTATTTTCCCACTGGGGAAAAAACTCCTGATAATAAACAAATTGGTATCAGGCTCTTCTGGTGGCGATATTACAAATATATAATCGGCGCTATCTTTGGTTTCCACTAAAACGCTGTCTTTAACATAATAAACAAGGGTTTCAGCTTTGCTGTCGTGGGTAATATGTATATTTTGGGCAATTGCACTACTTATAGAAACATCTATTAGTAAAATAAAAAATAATAAGATACGCATGATATGGTTTAAATAAAATCAGGTTTAACGTTGGCTAAATTAAAGCAAAATATTAAATTTTATACATGGTAGTTCGCTTTGAATTATGTTACGCTACCGTTCCCTATTTTTTATATTTTTGCAACACAAAGACGGGCGGCTGATTTGAGCAACCCGGGCATCTTCCCAATAAATGGATATATCAGTAGTAGTACCACTTTACAATGAAGTTGAATCATTACCTGAGCTTACCTCCTGGATAAGCCGTGTAATGGACGAGAACCGTTTCACTTATGAGATTATTTTAGTTGACGATGGCAGCAAGGATGGTTCCTGGGATATGATCATGAAATTAAAGGAGAATAATCCTTTTATAAAAGGTTTTAAATTCAGACGTAACTATGGTAAATCTGCCGCGTTAAATATTGGTTTCGAAGCAGCAAAAGGCGGCGTGGTTATCACTATGGATGCCGACCTGCAGGATAGCCCCGATGAAATACCGGTTCTTTACCGGCGTATTACCGAAGATAAATACGATCTGATATCCGGCTGGAAGGCGAAACGCTATGATCCTTTAACTAAAACCATTCCTACCAAGCTATTTAATTCGGCCACGCGTAAAATGAGCGGTATAAATAACCTGCACGATTTTAATTGCGGACTAAAAGCCTACCGGAATACGGTTGTTAAAAACATTGAAGTGTATGGCGAAATGCATCGGTATATACCTGTACTAGCTAAATGGGCGGGGTTCACAAAAATTGGCGAGCAGGTAGTAGAACACCGCGCACGTAAGTATGGCAAAACCAAATTTGGCTGGAGCCGGTTTATCAATGGTTTTTTAGATCTGCTATCTATATTTTTTGTAGGTAAATTTGGCAAACGCCCTATGCACTTTTTTGGGGCCATGGGCACGCTTAGCTTTTTCGCGGGTATAATAATTACCATTTACCTGGTATCGGAAAAACTATACGATCTTGCGCATCACATTGTGCCAAGGCAACCTACGGATAACCCATTGTTTTATTTTGCCTTAGTGGCTATTTTATTAGGCTCACAGCTGTTTTTAACAGGCTTTGTTGCCGAGCTTGTTGCCCGTAGCGCCCCAGAGCGTAACAGGTATCAAATAGAGGAAACTATTTAGCACAGATATGAGATTGGAGATTTTCTATACATCCTCAATTAGAACTCCCAGTCTCATATCTCACATCTAATGTCTCACATCTAACTTAAAGAATGTTTTTTTCCATCATCATACCTTTATACAACCGCCCGCAAGAAATTTCTGAATTGCTGGAGACACTTACACTGCAAACCTATAAGCAGTTTGAGGTTTTGGTTATTGAAGATGGCTCGGTTAACA
>NZ_JAQBOI010000310.1 GCF_028288105.1 Mucilaginibacter sp.
CAAGGTCTTTTTGTTTTTCGGTTGATGGTATGGTTGACGAGGCAGGGTCTGATTGCGTATCAATAACTACATATCTTAAAAATCTATCTGTAACTGTAAAACTTAGCGTTCCTTTAAAATCCATATAAAACCTATATTAGTGAAATTTATTTGCCGGGATTTTTACCGGCAGCTAAATTGTAAATATCAAACATAAAATTCATTGAAAAAGTATCTTTTAGTAATTGTGTTGGCGTTAGTATTTTATAAAGGAAAAGCGCAGGGGAGCTTAAATTATGCAACATATGGCATTGGTGTAAGCGTTAGCTCAAACCAAGCATACGCCGATCTTAAAAGACAAGATAAGAATCTATCGTACGCCCTAACTTTCAATTATTTTTATACCCCTTATGTACCAATAGGCCTTGAGCTGCAGATTGGGAAGCTATCTGGCGGTGGGACTGACTTAGCAGTAGATAAAGACGGCCGGATGTTCGAGAACAAATACAAAGCTGTAATATTACATATGGATGTGCAGGCGGGTGAGCTAATAAATTACCAGGGAAGTACACTATTAAATATTCTGAAGAATTTTTATTTGGGAGCCGGCATAGGTGGTATTTCTAATGATGTTAAAGTGCAGCGGACCAGCCCCATAGACCCTACATATGTATTCCCCGGAAAAGATAGCGGCATTAACTTCATTGTTCCGTTACGCTTTGGTTATGAGTTTAAGTTTTATAACGAATACGACCAGCCAAACGTTCGCCTTGATATAGGTTATCAGCATAACTTAACCTTTGGCGAAGGTATAGATGGTTATGCAGATCCGTCAACACACTTTAAAAATAACGCGCTTGACCAGTACAGGCAAATAACCGTTGGGATAAAAGTTAACTTTGGTGGCCAAAATTCTTATGATAAAGAGATAAGGGGGTACTAATGAACATTGAAGAACTACGCGACTATTGCCTGCAAAAGCCGGGCGTTACAGAAAGTTTCCCTTTTGGTGAGGATACTTTGGTTTTTAAAGTAGGCGATAAAATATTTTTGCTTACCGGGTTAGATTCGCCCAGCTTTAACGTAAAATGCGATCCGGAAAAAGCCGTTGAACTACGCGAGCAGTTTAGCGAAGTTGAGCCCGGTTATCACATGAATAAAAAGCATTGGAACACTGTATATACCGATGGATCTTTAACCAATAAACAATTGCGCGATATGATAGATCACTCCTATGAGCTGGTCTTTAAAAGTTTGCCCAGGAAACAACAAGCCGAAATTACTGACGGTAAATAATTCTATGAAAAAAAATATTTTTTTGTTGCTGTTGCTTTTTTCCTGTCTACATGGATACGCCCAATTAACCCCATTTGAGCAAAGTAAGGATAAAAACTACACAGCCACTTACGCCGAAGTTATTAGTTATTATCAGAACCTGAGCAAACAGCAACCACAAATGCGACTGTTTAATTATGGCTCAACAGATATTGGCAAGCCTTTAACGCTGGTTGTATTATCAAAAGATAAAGTGTTTGATCCTGCTCTTATAAAAAAGCAGAACAAGCGTGCGTTGCTCATTAATAACGGCATCCACCCCGGCGAACCCGAAGGTATTGATGCCAGTATGATGCTGGTGCGCGACCTGCTAAAGAAGAATCAATTACCCGAAGATGTAGTGCTGTGCTTTATAGCGCTGTACAATATTGATGGCAGCATTAACCGTGGGGTATCCCGCGTAAATCAGAATGGCCCGCGTGCTTATGGCTTTAGGGGTAATTACCGTAACCTTGATCTTAACCGCGATTTTATAAAAGCCGATAGTAAGAACGCTTTAGCCTTCGCGCAGATCCTGAACACCTGGCAACCCGAAGTTTTACTGGATAACCATACCAGTGATGGCGCCGATTATCAGTATGTAATGACGCTGATAGAAACCCAGAAGGATAAGCAAAACCCCGTACTGGCCAACTATGCCGATAAAACCCTTACGCCTGACTTGTACAAAGGCATGAAGAAAAGCGGCTATGAAATGATACCCTATGGCGCCGGTGAACAAGGCCTGCCCGATTCTGGTATAGTAAGCTTTATGGAAACGCCACGCTTTTCTACAGGCTTTGCGGCGCAGCACAACATTATCAGCTACATGACAGAAACGCACATGCTAAAGCCTTTTGATAAACGCGTGTGGGCAACCTATGCATTTATGCAAAACCTTATTGGCATTTGCCAGCGTGATGCAAAACTGTTGGGGGCTATGAAAAAGCAGGTAGATGCAGAAGTAAGTAAGCAGAAAACGTTTGGGCTAAGCTGGGCATTGGATGAAAGCAAAGTAGATACCATAACCTTTAAAGGCTATGCCGCCCAGTATAAAACAAGCGAGGTAAGCGGCTTAAAACGCCTGTATTATGACCGGGATAAACCCTATAGCAAAACGATAAAATACTACAATACTTATAAAGCAAGTGTTACTGCCGATAAACCGGTTGCCTATATTATCCCACAGGCGTGGGGCAAGGTTATTGATCTGTTTAAGCTGAATAAAGTTGCCATGAGCAGGTTGGCGCACGATACTACCCTTGCATTGCAGATGTATTACATTGGAGATTACAAAACCGGGGCAAAACCATACGAAGGGCATTACCTGCATAGCAATGTAAAGCTAAACCCTATTGATACCAAAGTAAGGTTTTATGACGGCGATTATGTAGTGTACGCTAACCAACCCATTAACCGCTACATAGTTGAAACACTGGAACCACAAGGGGTAGATTCTTTTTTTGCATGGAACTTTTTTGACAGCATGCTGGGCCAAAAGGAATACTTCTCTGATTATGTTTTTGAAGATGTTGCTGCCACCATGCTAAAGAACGACCCTGAACTGCGTAAAAAGTTGGATGAAGCAAAGGCTGCCGATCCTAAATTGGCTAACAGTGCCGGGGCGCAGTTAAACTTTGTTTACCGCAATTCTTCTTATTTTGAAAAAACTTACCTGCGTTACCCAATAGGCAGGTTATTAAATAATACTAAACTCGATCTGAGATGATGGAAATCTTCATGGCGTCGCCGGTGGCGTCAATTATATTTGCAATAACACTGGCTACTTCTTTGTGGGCCTTTTCTAACGAAAACATATACGCGAACTTTATACTTAACCCCTACGGCGTATCGCGCGGGCAACGGGTTTACACCGTTATTACCAGCGGCCTGATACATAAAGACTGGAACCACCTGTTCTTTAACATGTTGTCCTACTATTTCTTTGCTTTTCAGTTGGAAATGTTGTTAGGGCACTGGCAATTTGCGCTACTGTATGTTGTAAGCTTAATACTAAGCGACCTCCCATCTATTCAAAAGCATAAGGAGGATATCTGGTACAATAGCCTTGGCGCTTCGGGCGCTATTAGTGCTGTAATATTTAGCTTTATTATGTTTTCCCCTACTTCGCAAATGGGATTAATATTTATTCCGATACCGATACCTGCATGGATCTTTGGAATACTATATTTAGTGTATTGTCACTTTGCATCAAAGCACGCACGGGATAACGTTAATCACGATGCCCACTTGTTTGGCGCTTTAAGTGGCATAATCATTACGTTTGCGCTTCATCACAATGTTATAAACGAGTTTATTCAGAAGTTTTAACGGGGCAATTCAATTGAATTGGCGCTTATCTTGTTGCCGTCGGCGTCAAACAAAAAGCTCATGGGTTTTTCAGGGTTTTTGATGATCTCTAACAACAGGAAGCCCCAATTTTTCCAGAAATTTTCAAGCACCTGCCCGTAGATCTTGTTCGTCCATTCGTCGAATAGGGGTTTGCTGCTTATACCGCGCAGGGGCATGTCTTCAATGTAAACATCTTCGCCAACAGGTAAAATATTGTATTCGGGCAAGCGGTTAAACAGGTAATTAGAATAGAACACCCTTCCCGAGAACTCTTCGAACTGTATAGGGTGCAGCGTGTCTTCCTTTATCTGATCGTAAATTTTGCGGTGATAACTAAAATTAGCATTGTTGTCCTGCAGGCATATCACCATGCCAAAATCTTTTATCCGCAGTGCAAACGTTTGGGTGTTTATCTCATCGCGGTAGCCAAATTCTGCTTCATTATTATCAACCTTAAACAAAAACAGGCTAAAGGGTTTAAACTCCTCAAAATGTATGGGCAGGTTAACACTCTGCAGCATTAAATGCAGGTGACTAAACTTATGGATGATAGATTGTGAGATATTAAACTCCTCGCCCTGCGCATGCATCATTTTTATGCCAGATTGTATCTCGTTAAAGATGATCCCGTATAATAGCTTGCTGGTCCATTGAAAAAGCCTTAGTTCATCCAGCGCTTTTACGCCCTCGTAACCTTTACCAAAAGCTTCGGCAATTTCATTTTCCAGGGGCTCTAAAAACGCATCATTAATATGGGCCGAGCAGGGTATCTTCAGGTCCTTGTAAGTGGCAATGCTTTCGTCAAGCAACTTAAAGGGTTGGTCTTCCAGGTTGTAAAGGCTCATTAACCATTGTGGGAAAACCTGGATCTTTTCTTCTTCGCTTTGCAAAGCATCTCCCGTTAGGAAACACTTGCTGTTGCTAAAATTAAACTTTTCGAACG
>NZ_JAQBOI010000328.1 GCF_028288105.1 Mucilaginibacter sp.
ACGACATTGATGCATCTATAGCAGACCTTGCAGCGAAAGGTATAGAAGCAGGCAAGGTTGACGAAACCCCATGGGGCCGTTTCGCTACCGTAAAAGATCCGGATGGTAATAGCTGGAGCTTGCATAGCAATTAACTGTTGTCACGCGAAGACGCTAAGACGCAGAAGTGTTTAAATCATCAATTGCGTCACTGCGTCTTTGCGTGAAACAAAATCCTCCGTGCTCTTTGTGTTTTCTCTCCGTGCCCTCTGTGGTTAAATAACACAAATTGATATCTTAGCCCCATGCTCAAAAAGTCCTTTCTCCTTTGCCTGTTTGTCTTTATCCTTTCTATCGGCTGTAATAAAAATGAAACGCTTTACAAAGTTGTGGGTGTAAAAGATGGCGATACTTTGGTGCTGTTATCTCCCGATAACCAGAGTATCACCGTAAGATTATCTGAAATAGATTGCCCCGAAAAGAGCCAGGCATTTGGGCAGGCGGCAAAGCAATTTACTTCCGACCTATGCTTCGGCAAAATGGTGAAGCTTATTGGCAACCAGCACGATCGTTATGGCCGCACAGTAGGGCAGGTAGAACTGGAAAACGGCATCAACGTAAACTATGAGATTGTAAAACAAGGCTACGCCTGGCAATATCGTGCCTATTCAAAAAATATGGAACTGGCTGTATTGGAGCAGCACGCCCGCGAAAGCCGCCTGGGTTTGTGGCAGGATGCCAACCCAACCCCGCCATGGAACTTTAGGAAGGAAGCCAAAACCCAGCGGGTAGAAAAGAAAGTGAAGAAAGCCAAACGGCCATACAAAAAACGCAGATCAAGGAAACAGCGCGATACGGTGGCATTTCAGATTTAACAACTTTTTGAATTTGTAAAATCTTTAGGTGCGTTTTACGTAACTTGCTTGCAAATACCCAACCTAATGAAAGTATTTAAGGCCATCCTATCCATAGTATTTACCCTCGCCCTTATTTGGGCCTTACAAACAAAATTTGGCGATGTACCGCCTCTTGGCGAATTCCTTAATCCCTCAACCGGTTTCTGGCAAAATGCCGAAAGTAAAAACATTATTCCCACAGAAAAATTAGAGCTTAAGGCACTGCAGGGAAAGGTGACCATCAGGTATGATGAGAACATGGTGCCGCATATTTTTGCCGAGAACGATCACGACCTGTACTATGTGCAGGGATATTTAACCGCTAAAGCCCGCCTTTGGCAAATGGATATCCAAACCCGCAGCGCGGCAGGCAGGTTATCAGAAGTTGTTGGACCCAAAGCTTTAGAACTTGACCGCTATCACCGCCGGATGGGTATGACCTATGGCGCCGAACATACCCTGCAAGGCATCATGAAAGACCCGGTGATGAGCAAGGTGATCAACGCTTATAGCGATGGCGTTAATGCTTATATCAAACAACTTAAACCCGGCGGTTATCCTATCGAGTTTAAATTATTGAACTACGCGCCCGAAGAGTGGAAACCTATTAACTCGGCGTATTTGCTGAAACTAATGTCGGAAACCCTGGCAGGCGGCTCTAACGAACTGGCCATGACCAATGTGCTTGATAAATTTGGCGCACAGGTAACCAACGATCTGTTCCCTGATTATCCAACCCACGAAGATCCCATTATCCCCACAGGGACAAAATGGAATTTTAAACCCTTGCCCATACCTGCACCGCCCGCTGCTTTTAAAGCACAAATGCTGGCCAGTATGAAGGATAAGGAAAAGATAGAGGGCATAGGGAGCAATAACTGGGCGGTTAGTGGCTCAAAAACTGCAAATGGTTACCCTATTTTAGCGAACGACCCACATCTGGACCTTACGCTTCCATCCATTTGGTATCAAATGCAAATGTCGGCCCCCGGGGTAAATGTGTATGGCGTTACTTTACCGGGCGCGCCTTGTGTTGTTATTGGTTATAACCAAAAAGTAAGCTGGGGCGTTACGAATGTAGATGCCGATATATTGGATTGGTACCAGGTGAAATTTAAAGATGCTAACCGTACCGAATACTGGTACAACAATAAATGGAATAAGGTTAACCGCAAGGTTGAAGAGATAAAAATACTTGGCCAAAAGCCACTAATTGATACCGTTTTATATACTCATTATGGCCCAGTGGTGTATGATAACGCCGATATGGCTAAAAAAGGCCGGATCAACATACCTGTAGGGAATGCCCTTCGCTGGATAGCGCACGATGAAAGCGACGAGTTTAAAACCTTTTACCTGCTTAACAGGGCAAGCAATTATACCGATTATCGCGAAGCACTAAAGTATTACACAGCCCCGGCGCAGAACTTTATTTTCGCTTCCGCGGATAACGATATCGCCATTACACCAAATGGTAAGTTGCCACTGAAGTATAAAGATCAGGGTAAATTTATTATGGATGGCGGCGACCCGGCTAACGATTGGCACGGCTGGATCCCATTTGATCAAAACCCTACGGTAAAAAATCCACCGCGCGGTTTTGTAAGTTCGGCCAATCAATCATCAACAGACCAAACCTACCCATACTATATTAACTGGAAGTTTGAAGGCTATGAACGTGGCAAACGCATAAACGACCGCCTTACCGCCATGAAAAAAGCCACGGTTGATAGCATGCGCGTTTTACAAACGGACGATTACAGCATCCGTGCACAGGATATACTGCCAACCATGTTAAAATACCTGGATGCCAGTAAACTTGATGATACCCAGCTGGCAGCCTTAGATACCTTAAAGAAATGGGATAAATATTGTAACGCGAAATCTGTTGGGGCCAGCATTTTTAGCAACTGGTGGGTTAGGTTTTACAACCTTACCTGGCGGGATAATTTTGAGGATAAGAAAACACTTTTGTATTATCCTACAATGGACAGGACAGAAACATTACTGATAAAAGAACCAAACTCCACATGGTTTGATAACAAGCGTACCCCAATTGTAGAAACCGCTGCCGATGTATTGAGCAGTTCTTTTAACGCAACTGTTAACGGCTTGGTAAAAGATCATGGTGAAATTGGCGAAAGCTGGCAATGGGGTAAAGTAAAACCCTTTGAAGTAGCTCATCTGGGCCATGTGCCCGGCTTTGGCTCTGGTAATTTTGTATCTGGTGGAACAGGCTCTACCGTAAACGCGCTGATTGACGGGCATGGCCCTTCGTGGCGAATGGTGGTGCAAATGGGGCCACAGGTAAAAGGCTATGGTATTTTCCCCGGCGGGCAATCTGGTAATCCCGGCAGCTTTTTTTATGACGATATGCTGCAAACCTGGAAAGATGGAAAGTTAGAAGAACTGCTGTTCCTGCAATCGGCCACAGAAACATCACCCCGAATTAAAAAAACGTTAACCTTAAGCAAATAGACTTATGCTGTTCCCTGTAATATTGTTATTGGCATTTATAAGCGGTTACCTTTTCCCCTGGTGGGTTGGTTGTATACTGGCCTTTGGCGCCGCCTTCATCTTCGGTAAAAGATCAAGCTGGGCATTTTGGTCGGGCTTTATGGGGTTATCTTTAGCCTGGATAGCATTGGCCTTATTAAAAAGTTTCCCTAACGAACATATACTGGCCACACGTGTAGCGCACATGTTCCATTTACCCAACTGGGGGGTATTATTGGCTGTAACTGCGTTAATTGGCGGGTTGGCAGGAGGGATGTCGGCGTTGTCGGGTTGGTTGGTGAAACGGGCGTTTGAGAAAGGGTAGTGGAAAGGTATTAATATCGACCACAGATTAACAGGGACAGATTATAAAAATGAAAGATTACATTCCAAAAAATAAGTTTGATATTGAAGCAGCTGAACGCCTTAAGCTTCTTGAATTTGAAGCTATAAGCGCAGATATTCCTGAACTATTGGAGTGGCTACAGGATATGAATTGGCCTGTTGCCCATGAGGTAGCACAATATTTAACCCCGCATGTAAATGAAATGAAAGATGAATTGCTTTCTATTTTAAATTCTGATGATGGGATGTGGAAGTATTGGATTGTTTTATTAATAGGCAGATCCCCGAGTAAGCCAGTTCCAGAATTGATGTCAGTTTTAAAAAGGATTTCTGAATACCCATCAAAAATTGAGGTGGAAGATGGAGTTGATGAAATGGCGAAAGATGCACTTGAAAAACTATTGGACTAACCCGCTACCGCAGTCGCTCGGCTCCAGCCGGGTGACGGTTATTAAGCGGCGTCCCGCCGTTATATGAGAATAGGCCGGAGGCCTTATAATAATGATCACTCGGCCGGAGCCGAGCGATTGCGAAGAGAAAGGGCACAAAAACATTAAGCAATGAATACCCAAGATTTAACCATAATTGATATCACTAAAGAGGCCATAACAAACGAGGCATACAAAAATATACCCGTTGCCAGTGTGAATGACCATATAGTAAGAATGGGCGTAATGACCGAACCTTATTTTTGGCATTTGCACCCGGAATCAGACGAAAGTTTTTTGGTCATTGAAGGCTCCATATTTATTGATCTGGAAGATAAAACTGTTGAGTTGTTTCCTAATCAGCTATTTACGATACCCAAAAATGTTATACATCGCACCAGGCCAAATGGAAATAGATCTGTTAACCTAACCTTTGAAAGCAGCAATATGACAACCGTGAGGGTTGATTCACGTATTTAAAATATAGTGAAGTGTGTTTTAGTCATGTTGGTGTTGTCAGCTAAAGCCATGTGATTTTTGGTAGTGTCTCAGTTTGAAATTTGAGTGATGAACCAAAGAAAAGCGGAAATTAGTGTATGATTAAAAATAAAGGGAGATTTGAAAAGGCAAAGTAAGCAACCCATAATCAATATATCATATGAACGTACAAGACCAAATCAACGAGTATATTGCCAGCCAACCTGAACCAAAGCGTACTGACATGCAAGAGTTGCATACGTTCATACTTCAGGTGTTACCGGAATGCAAACTATGGTTCCTGGATGGTAAAAACAGTGAAAATAAAACTGTTTCTAATCCTAATATAGGATATGGATCTTACATCATAAAATATGCTGATGGAAAAACCAGAGAGTTTTATCAAATTGGTATGAGCGCAAACACAACCGGAATCTCTGTCTATGTCCTCGGTATCGAAGATAAGACATACTTAGCCCAAGCGTATGGGAAACAAATAGGCAAGGCGAGTGTGAGCGGATATTGTATTAAATTCAAATCGCTAAAAGATATAAATATGGATATATTTGAAGCGGCAATACGATATGGGGTTAAGGCTACAGGTGAAAATTAAATTTCAAACTGAAACACTACCTGATTTTTCACTTCTATATTATCTATTAAAGTATATTGTTTGTGATTATTCACCCGCTTTAGCGAATAATGGTGTAAGTAATAATCGCAATGAGTTCACAGGCAAACAAAGACCAGTTTTACTCCTTAATTTTATTAAGCTTTCAGCATAACAAAAAAGCCCCAACCATTACCTGGTCGGGGCTTTCACTTTAAGGGGGTGCTTAAATTACAAAGCGTTTAGTGTTGCTTTTAACTCTGTAACAGCTGCAGTTTTATCTACCGATCTTGCAAAGATATCTGCAGATGCAGTGCTTTCGCCGTAGTACGCCTCGTTTGCACTTTTGTTGATCGCCAGGTTAGAGCCGTTGATACTGATACCTGCAAACAAACCCTTACTGCGTGAATAGGAGTAAACTTCGGCCTGTAGTTTATAGTCGGTGCTGGCAGTAGAGCTGCGGCCAACCGGGCCTGCTGCCGCCGAAACATCACCACCAATGGTAAAGTCGCCGCTTTCAACCTTGGCCAAAACGCCTTTATTGCGGAAAACCAAAACCATATCAACCGATTGTACACCAATTTGGAAACCAATGCTGCCACCAGTAAGGGTGATGAATACAGGGTCGCTCCATTTGCCGTCTGCTAATTTCACCATAGCAACACCCTGGCCGCGTTTACCTCCAATGCCAAAACCGGCGTTGATCAGTTTAGGAATAATAACAATACCCTCGTATTCTGCTATCAATTCATGCGGGATGCTTTCTTTCATCTGACTAAACGCTTTGATAACCTTGGTGGCATCGATTATTTTTGCAGTGCCTTTATCATCGGCAGGTTTTGCCGACGCGAGTATGAAAAATGCGCTTAATAAAAGCGGCAGTTTTAAAAATTTTAATGTTTTCATGGGATAGATATATTATGAATGTATTATTTATACAAGCAAATATAACTCCAAAATGAAATATTTATTTCGGCATTTACTGCAGGCTATTGCCAGAATCTTTCAATTTTACATATAAAGCAGCAGGCCTGCGCGTTACGTGCATGCAGATATTCAACATCTGCCCGTTGCTCAAATATCGTTGTTATCAGTTCATCAATGTCTTTGTCGCCCACTGTTTCTGTTAAAATCATCATTTGTTGTTTATTGTAGCCAATAAGTGTTAATGGGAAGCTCTTTTTGTTAGCCTTTATCTCTGGCGGGAAGTGGTGAATGTTACTGTATTCTTCCACTTCATCCTTATTTATAAAAACCGGGCCGGGCTGGTTATAGGCATTTTCGATATCAAAAGGCGAATGCTTAAATAGAAGACGAGTGTCAACCCCCTTTTCAAACGGTTTTAACGATACCCTACATGGGCCAAGGCCGGTAGCTAATTGTTCAATAACCGGGTTGCCAAAATCATCAACCCTTGTTGATCTTATTTTTTGCACGAATGATTTTGATAGCGGTACAATTTTAAATGTGTTCATGATGTTTTTATTTTTCTCAAATCTCCAGCAAATTCACCCCCGGTAAAACCCGATACTTGCGGACTATCCACCCATCTGTCATTTTATATAGGTGAATATCCGCACATCTGCATATTCACACTATCTTTGTGGTAGTATGATACAGCCGGGTAAACAACAGGTATTCGCCATAAATAACGAGCAGGGTTTCGTTGAAACTACTTTACAGGTATTCCAATACCAGGCGACTAATTGCGATGTTTATAAAGAGTTCATTAACGGTTTAAAGGTTGACCCTGCCGGCGTAAAATTGATTGAACAGATCCCATTTTTACCTGTCGAGTTTTTTAAATCGCATAACGTAGTCACCTCTACTAAACCAGATGATGTTGTTTTTACAAGCTCGGGCACTACAGGAATGATCACCAGCAGCCACCACGTTACCGATGTAAGCTGGTACGAAGAAAGCTTCCGCAAGGCGTTCAGTTTATTTTATGGCGATATAAAAGACTATATCGTGTTAGCCCTATTACCCTCATACCTTGAACGTGAAGGTTCATCGCTGATCTATATGGCGCAAGATCTGATAACGCAATCAGGTAACACAAATAGCGGTTTCTTTTTGTACAACCATGAAGAACTTTACAATGTATTGCAAACCCAAAAGCAAGCTGATAAACCAACCTTGCTGATAGGGGTAACCTTTGCTTTGCTTGATTTTATTGATAATTATAAAATTGATTTTCCCGAACTGATAGTGATGGAAACCGGAGGGATGAAAGGCCGCCGTAAGGAAATGATCCGCGAGGAATTACATAATGCGTTATGCTCCGGGTTTGGCGTATCTGCTATCCATTCGGAGTATGGAATGACGGAACTTTTATCACAGGCTTATTCAAAAGGAGAGGGCATATTTAATTGCCCGCTATGGATGAAGATCATCACAAGGGATACCAACGACCCTTTTACATTGGTGAGTGCCGGCAAAACAGGCGGCGTAAATATTATCGATCTGGCCAATATTAACTCCTGCTCGTTCATTGCTACGCAAGACTTAGGGAAAGTTTATGAGGATGGCTCCTTCGAGGTTTTAGGGCGCTTTGATAATTCCGATATCCGGGGCTGCAACTTACTGGTAAGCTAAAAGTTAAATTTACAAAGGGTTATAATAATATTCTTATTTTTGCCTCAATAAAGAACATTAATATCATGATCGATAAATTCTTACGCGACGAACAAGATCCTAAAGCCGTTGAAAAAGTTTACAGCCGTTTGGTTGATCTGCTTACAACAGGCGAGGAAATAATATATATAGCAGTACAAAAAAAACCTATTGTAAACCTTTTTCCTGACTGTATAGCGCTCACTAACAAACGTATCCTGTTCTTTACCCCGGCAAACCTGGGGCTATCCATCAAATTTGTTGATTTTGTATGGAAAGATATTGTTGACGTTTATACCAAAGAGGAAATTATAGGTGCTGTATTTAGCGCTAAAACTACAATAGGTACCGAAATGGGTGTAGATTATCTGCCCAAAGTACAGGCTCGTAAGCTGTACCAATACGCCCAGGAACGTAAAGAGGCCGAGCGTGAAGCCCGCCGCCTGCGCGAACTGGAAGAAAAACGTGCCGAATCTGGTTCAGTACAAATTGACCATACGCAACAAGCGGCGCATCAACCGTTTACACAACAGCAACAACAGCCTGTTGTTTCAACCCCACCGCCTGCACCGGTTGTACATGAAGAGCCTAAAAAGGACGAGCTTACCGAGAAACTGAAAAGACTGAAAACCCTTTTCGAGAATGGGCTGATCTCACAAGAGGAATACAACCATAAAAAACTGGAGCTGTTAAGCGACTTTTAAGTATATACAGAAACCCACCAAAAGCGGGTTTGCTTTTTTTAAGGGTAATTGTATGGCTTATTATCACCGGGTATTGTTTTTGCAAACAGGGGGATGTTATTTTGCGCAGGCAACTTCAGTTACAACCCTTCCTCCACCTTCAGTATTTGCTGTATTGCCCCTGGCTGTTTCATAGTATCTTATTTCTTCCTCAGTTTTATCGCAAACCTCCTGATCGGCTGATGTTGCGAAATGGCCATTATCTGGCTCGTAAGTAGTTATTTTTATTGTGCATGTCCAGCACATGTTGCCCTTTTTATCTTTTTTACAAGCATAAAAAGCAATTGCGACACAAAATAAAACGAAGAGTAATATTTTTTTCATGATAAAAAAGTTAGTTACCCAAATATAAAAACATTAACTAATTTATTAGTAGATATATTTATTAAACAAAAAAATTGAACTCTTTTTGATAATGTCCAGGCCTATTTTTTTTCGGGCAATTCTATCGGGTTGTTGTTAACCCTCGAATTACCATCAGTCGCTTTTACCACATTAATACTTGATATCTTGCTGGGGTCTATATTATCCATAGCTGCTGCTATTCCCCTTCTTTTTCCCGTGCCACCGCCACGCGATGCCTTGTTAAAGCCAGCAGGGTCTTTAGCTCTTGCTTCCTTTAGCCTTGCCAAATCTTGCGGAGTGGTTTTAATATCATCTGCAGGGGGTAAAATGGTTTGATTCAGGTTGCTGATATCCTCAAAGCTGTTAAATTTAAATATCACCTCCTTTTTGGTATCAGATGCTTCTATTATCAGTCCCGGTAAGCCGTTAAGTTTCCAGGGGCCGGCATGAAAAGGCAGGTCTGTGCAAAACCACGCTTCATACTCCCGACCTTTAAAATGAGCGGTTGCTTTTTGGCAATGCAATGCCCCAATGCTTAAAGTGTCTTTTTGTATTTTCCATTTAATGACAGGTAAAGGCTCTTCTACCAAATAATAATTGACTATCTGTTCTTCGGTATATAGCTTTTTATCATTTGTATATTGGTAATATTCCTCGCTGCTTACCGCACCACCGCCGGTAATAGTAAGGTTAAGGTGGTTAGGGTCGGTCGCGCTTTTTACCTGGTTGGCTATTTGGTTAGCAAACATTTCTTCCTGTTGTTGTTTGGTAATGCTGTGATAGGCGCTGGCATTACGGCCCAATATTAAAGCCATGGTTTCTTTATAGGGCTTGCCGCGGTTAGCAGTGTCGCGAACGTGGATGAGCTCGTAGGTGGCTTTACCAATGGCAACATCCGCTTTTTGTGCAACAGAGTTAATGGTCAATAACAGTAAAAATGCAAAACTTAATAATAGCCTTTCCATAGATCACTCATTAATATCCGATAAAACTAAATATTTAGTTTGAAATAAGAATAGCTTTGTTGTAATTTATTTTTTACGGATAAGAATAGCTAAAGTAGCCTGTCGTCGAAGCTAAAAGGGTAGATGTTTAGAATTTTAACCTTACTAATATCGGTATGCCGGGGGTTAAGCAGGTAGTTATATTCCTCGGGCACTACTGATGATGGCACTTTCATCAGTAAGTATTTAGTTTCTTTAATAAATTGATTGCCTAAAGTTTTTAATTCGGCGGGGGATGAAGCATCCTGCCAGTTATCTGGCAGGGACTTAATATCGAGGGTTAAAATACTATCATCAGGCACTTCAATTTGGGCAAGGCAAAAATTGGGTGGGGTAAATAGTGGCTGCAGGTGCACTAAAACTTCTAACACAGCCAAAGCCCGGGATGATGCAAGGTATACAACCGCGTTCCCTTTACTGTTCCAACGTGCACCATATAAGCGCGCGCCCATACCATCAAGATTGGTTATGTAATTACAATTAGCAATGCGGTAAAGAATCATTTATACAAAAATGCCGTGCTCTATACGGCCCAGTTCGTTAAAAACCATATCAAAGCCTGCAGAAGTATCTAAAAATGTAACTGGTGCCTCGCCATTAAATATAATGCTTGGGGCTTTTATCCAAAGTTTAAACTTATCCATAGATCCAAAAACTTCCTCGCCGCGGGTATACAGGCGGGCAAGCTCAACGGCCTTTTCGGCGTACTCGGTTTTGATGATGGCATCATCCTCGTAACGTTGTAAAGTACGCTCAGAGATATGCAGGATATTGGCTAACTCCT
Source organism: Mucilaginibacter sp. (assembly GCF_028288105.1). Lineage (GTDB taxonomy): Bacteria > Bacteroidota > Bacteroidia > Sphingobacteriales > Sphingobacteriaceae > Mucilaginibacter. The sequence goes on from NZ_JAQBOI010000328.1 coordinate 10,724, forward strand.
GAATGTTTAGAGATATTTTTTTTGCTAAAGTTAACAGGGCTTTTTTCGGAAAGCCCTGGCGTGCCAGGTTAATGATGTCAAAATCAGAAGAAGGTTTTGCTGTTTTGGCACCACCTAACAAATTATAAAACGGGGTTGATGAAGCCTGGGTAATATACATTGCCATAGGTTCATTAACCTCGTTTTTTGCAGTATGTTTTATTTTGTACGACATTTATACAAATATAAATACCATTTGTCGTATTATCAAATTATTCAACAACAATTAAAAAATAATTTTTCTTGCCTTTTTGCGCCACTAAGTATTTGTTATTGATAAGGTTATCAACGTTATAAATGTCTTCTGGGGTGTTTGTTTTTTCTTTATTTATAGCCACACCACCACCTTGTATCATTTTTTTAGCTTCGCCTTTTGATGGGAATACCGCAGTTTTACCTGCCAAAAGTTCTGTTGCGTTTATGCCTGTTTCAAATTCACTTTTATCTACCGCAAAATTAGGTACGCCACTAAACAAGGCAATTACTTCTTCATCGTTAAGTTCGTTTAAAAACTCAATGCCGGTATTGCCGAATAAAAATTCAGATGATTTTATCGCTTTTTCAAATCCGGCTTCGCCGTGTACGCGTAATGTGATATCTTTTGCCAAAGCTTTTTGCAATACACGTGTATGCGGTGCTGCATCGTGCTCTGTCTCCATTGCTTCAATAACCTCGCGTTCAGATAAAGTAAATATGCGGATGTATGCCTTAGCATCAACATCAGTAGTATTTAACCAAAACTGGTAAAACTGGTAAGGCGATGTACGCGCCGGGTCAAGCCAAACCGCGCCACTCTCGGTTTTACCGAATTTGGTTCCATCTGCTTTTTTAATTAACTGGGTAGTTAAGGCATAAGCCTCGCCTGCATCTTTACGGCGGATAAGCTCCGTACCGGTAACAATATTGCCCCACTGGTCGCTGCCGCCCATTTGCAATACGCAATTCTTATTCTTCCACAGGTAGTAAAAATCGTAACCCTGTACCAGTTGGTAAGTAAATTCGGTGAACGACATGCCGGTTTCGCCTTCCAGTCGTTTCTTAACCGAATCCTTAGCCATCATATAATTAACGGTAAGGTGTTTACCTACATCACGTATAAAATCTAAAAAGGTGAAGTTTTTAAACCAGTCGTAATTGTTCACCATTTCGGCGCTGTTGGCACCGCTATTAAAATCCAGGAATTTTTCAAGTTGCGCCTGTACAGATTTTAGGTTGTGGTTCAATACATCCTCTGATAGTAAATTACGCTCTGCCGATTTACCTGATGGATCGCCAACCATACCGGTAGCGCCGCCAACCAGGGCATAAGGCTTGTGGCCTGCACGCTGGAAATGTATCAGGGTCATGATCTGGGTTAAGTGGCCTACGTGCAACGAATCGGCAGTAGGGTCAAAACCAATATATCCCGAAGCCATGCCCTTGTTCAAATGTTCTTCGGTGCCGGGCATAATATCATGCAGCATGCCTCTCCAGCGTAATTCTTCAACAAAATTCATATTATAAATGTGCAAATGTGCGAATGTGCAAATATGCAAATTAACAAGCATGTGGCAACTGATAAATTAAACATCTGCACACTTGCATATTTGCACATCTGCACATATATTCTGGTGTGATACTTGTTAAAATAGAGTTATTAAACGGTCATTATATTATAATATCTGTTGCCCGTCCTAAATTTTTAGCCCGATTTTTGTAATTTGTTCCGAACACTCATACCAGCGCCGCCTATGAATTTTCTTTCGCACTATTATTTTGACCGGGATACTACCGATTGCTACTTTACATTAGGCACCGTATTGCCTGATCTGTTAAAGAATGCAGACAAAACTATAGTGCTGCACCCTGAGAAGTTGGTGCATACCGATCCAAAAGTTAATTCGATTATACAGGGCTGGAACAAACATTTGCTGGTAGATAAACACTTCCACTCCGCCGATTTCTTTCTTACCCACTCGCACAACCTGAAAAACCTGCTTGCACCCGCTATAGTAGGGTCGCCGGTTAAGCCTTTCTTTTTAGGGCATATCGCTATCGAGCTGATACTGGATAACCTGCTCATCACCACAAATGAGATAATTGTAAGTGACTTTTATGATCACCTGGATAATTGCGAATTAGCAATTATTCGCGAATTTTTGGTTTTTGCGGAGATGAAAAACCCGGATGTATTCTTTAAATTTTATGAAGAGTTTAAGCGCAGCCGCTATTTAAACACCTATATTAATATAGAGCAGGTAACTTACGCCCTTAAACGCATTTGCATGCGGGTATGGCGCAATCCGTTTACTCCGCAGCAGGAGGACGAAATGACAGGCCTGTTATTAGATTATCGCCTTGGATTGATAGCAAATTTCATGAGCATATATAACGAGATAGGGGCGAAGCTGAATTATCCGGAAGTGTAATCTGGAAAATTGAGGCTATGCGTTGCAAAAATATTAGCGCAATAATTACATATCTGCATCAGGATCCCATCAAAATCATTAACTTTTTCAATAAAAGTGCTTAAAAACCAATATTTAACATTAAATATATTTTTATAGATAAAAATTATATCCGTACCTTTGCAGTCCCAATTAAGTGTTGGGAAAAAGGAGTAAAATTTATTAATGGCAAAAAAACAAGAAGCAGAAAAAGAATTAAAAGCTAAGGAAGCTGAGCTGGGTACAGTTACGGCAACCGCAGAAAAAGAAACAATTGAATCAGAAGCTGATTCAATATCAATCGAAGAGATCAAATCTCAAATTGCATCTACACCTGATCAGGATTTTGACTGGGATGCAGATGACAAAAAATTTGGTAACTACAGCGATAGCGACCGCGAGAAATTAGAGAAACTTTACGACGGAACATTCAGTTCAATCACTAAAGGCGAAATTATCTCAGGTATTGTTGTAAATATCAATAACAAAGATGTGGTATTAAACATCGGATTTAAATCTGACGGTTTGGTATCTGTTTCTGAGTTCCGTGATACACCAGACCTTAAAGTTGGTGATAGCGTTGAAGTATTTGTAGAATCACAAGAAGATGCTAACGGTCAGTTAGTGCTTTCTCGTAAACGTGCAAAAACTCAAAAATCATGGGAGCGTATTAATTCGGCACTGGATAATGATGAGATCATCACAGGTTTTGTTAAGAGCAGAACTAAAGGTGGTTTAATTGTAGATATAATGGGCGTTGAAGCCTTTTTACCAGGTTCACAAATTGATATCAAACCTATCAGGGATTATGATATCTATGTGGGTAAAACAATGGAATTCAAAGTTGTTAAGATCAACCACGAGTTTAAAAACGTAGTGGTATCGCACAAAGTGCTGATTGAAGATGATTTGGAAAACCAAAAAACCGAAATTGTGGCCAAACTTGAAAAAGGCCAGGTATTGGAAGGTACCGTTAAAAACATTACCGACTTTGGTGTATTTATTGACCTTGGTGGTGTTGACGGTTTACTACACATTACAGATATATCTTGGGGCCGTATCGAGCATCCAAGAGAAGTTCTTGCATTGGATCAGAAGATCAACGTTGTTGTTCTTGATTTTGATGACGAGAAAAAACGTATCGCTTTAGGTTTAAAACAATTAACCCCACACCCTTGGCAGTCATTAGATGAAAATCTACAGATTGGTTCAAAGGTTAAAGGTAAAATTGTAACTGTTGCAGATTACGGCGCTTTCTTAGAAATCATCCCGGGTGTTGAAGGTTTGATCCACGTGTCAGAAATGTCATGGTCTCAAAACCTGCGTAACCCTCAGGAATTCCTGAAAGTTGGCGACGAAGTTGAAGCTCAGGTATTAACCTTAGATCGCGACGAGCGCAAAATGAGTTTAGGTATTAAGCAATTAACTCCTGATCCATGGCAAAACGCTGGCGAGAAATACGCTATTGGTACTCAGCACATCGCTACAGTTAAAAACATGACCAACTTTGGCGTGTTTGTTGAACTGGAAGATGGAATTGACGGCTTGATCCACATCTCTGACCTATCTTGGTCTAAAAAAGTAAACCACCCTAACGAATTTACTAAGGTTGGCGAAAAATTAGACGTAATAGTTTTAGAGCTTGATATCGATAACCGTAAATTAAGCTTAGGCCACAAACAGCTTGAAGAAAACCCTTGGGATACTTTTGAAACCATCTTCACTATTGATTCAATACATGAAGGTACCGTGTTAAAAGTAACTGATAAAGGTGCTATCGTAGCTTTACCTTACGGTGTTGAAGGCTTCTGCCCAACCAAACACCTGGTTAAAGAAGACGGTAAATCTATCAAAGCTGAAGAAACTGCTGAATTCAAGATCATCGAATTCAACAAAGAAAACAAGCGTATTGTAATTTCACACTCACGTATATGGGAAGAAGCTCGTACTGATGCTCGTGTACAAGAATTCGAAAACCGTAAAAAAGAAGCAAAATCTGCTAACAACGCGGTTAAGAAAGTGAAAGAATCAGTAGAGAAATCAACTTTAGGTGACCTTAGCGTTCTTGCTCAGTTAAAAGAGCAAATGGAAGGTGCAGAAAACAAAGCAGCTAAAAAAGCTCCTGTTGCTGCTGCTCCAGCTAAAAAAGCAGAACCAGAAGCTGAAGCTCCTGCTGCTGAAACTGAAGAAGAAGAAGCTAAATAAGCTTTTAAATATTCAATACCAAAGCCCTTCCGATCAATCGGAAGGGCTTTTTTTGTGCTTATTAATTATTGTATTAGATTTATATGCTTAGGTGTAGTAAACTTATGAAATTCAAAAAGTAAAGCTTAATTCAACTATTATAATCATCAAATGAAAGAGCTATTGTTGAAGGATTACGAACAACTGGTCGAATTTTATTCCGCTGGTAGTATCTCACATATGCGCGCATTATATCACAAACTTTTGAAAATCAAAAGGAACCTTTTATTGGGTAGAATTAAGTTAAATGGGGTAAATGAAACTGTAGTTGATGATGAAAATGCTTTTGTCAGTTGGGTTGGCTCAAATTTTCCTGATATGGAACAGTATCTATGGGAAAAAGATATCCCGAAAGTATTTGATGAAATCGAATTTCCACGATTTCAAAAAACTGATATAATGCCTTCAGATGTAAATATTAACATTTTAAAAAGAATAAGAAATATTGAAATATGGGGAACTGAACATAAGATAAAGCAAACTTGTGAGAAAATTGAATCTGTTGTATTTGATATTGATCTGTTGACATTTTATTTAAGTAATAACGCCTTTCTACAGATTTTTGACCCACAGCAATTACAGGATAGCCAATACTGTTTAACAATAAATGGTGCGTCTAAGATTGTTTTAGTGTATCCAAAAAAGGAAATTAGGCAGTTTGCAACTATAAATGAAAAAGTTGTGGAGGTGTTTTCGAACAAGGTACTGCTTCATCTTTTAGATGTTAGTTCTGTTTTTATAAATGCTATTGAAATAATAAAATAAATTATATACCAAAGCCTCACAATTATCAGGGGGCTTTTTTATAGATTGATTTCAACTAATCTCTGTGCACTATTCCACAAATCAGCAAAAAAAATTACCTTTGCCCAAATCCACCCATACGATGCAAAATCTAACGCTGCTCGACGGTCAAAAATTTCAAATAACAATTCAGCGTTTATGTCGTCAATTAATTGAAAATCATAACGATTTTTCCGGCTCGGTTTTAATTGGCATACAGCCCCGGGGCATTTACCTAGCCAAACGCGTTGCCGAAGAACTTAGAAAGATATTACCCCATAACAACATAGAACAGGGCGACCTGGATATCACCTTTTACCGCGACGATTTTCGCAGGCAGGGATCACCACTGGTGCCCAACCAAACTAAAATAGATTTTATTATAGAGGGTAAAAAGGTGATAATGATGGATG
>NZ_JAQBOI010000006.1 GCF_028288105.1 Mucilaginibacter sp.
GACATATTTCTTCACTTGTGGAATACGCGTGCTTATGTTAAACCCGAGCAAGGGATTAAAGGGTATTTGCTAACGGTATCTAAAAATATAGTTTTTACCTGGCTGAGAAATATCTCCCGAAAGAAAAGAATGCAATCGGAATTGGAAGCTTATTTCATTCGCGAGCAGGAAGAATTGCTTCCCGAAAAACGGATAGATGCAACTTTTAGCCTGTCCACCTTACGTACCGCACTAAACGTACTGCCACCTAAAAGAAAAGTTGTTTTCGAAATGATCCGCTTTAAGGATATGACCTATAATCAAGTGGCCGATCAGCTTTCCATCAGCCGTAACGCGGTAAAAGATCATATGGTAAAAGCAAACCGGGTTGTTGAGGCTTTAAAAACCAATAAGGAATACCTGGATTATATCACGCTATTTTATTTTCTTGTATTTTCCTGCTTAGTATAAGTATTACTTATAAAACTTCTGTAATATATGTAGCTACTTTATGTTATGGAAATATTCTCCCGCCACAGATTTCCGTCACTGTTTTAAGTAACGAAGCGCAACACATCCCGATTTTAAAATCTTTGAATCCACAAGTTTTAATTCTAATTTCTCCTGTAGGTTAGTTTCTTCAAACAACCGTCTCCCTTCTCCTGCAACTAGTGGTTGGAAGACAAAATGGTATTCATCGACCAAACCAAGTTCTATCAATTGCGAAGGAAGAGTTACACCACCAAGCGAGATATTCTTGCCTTGTTCCTGTTTCAATTTCAATATTTCGTCTCCAGGATTTGTCCGAACAATTCTCGTGTTTTTATCTTCAACCCTGTCTAACGTTTTGGAAAAAACAAGCTTGTCTATGGAGTCAAATACCCGCGCAAATTCGTTCGATGCTTTGCTCATAGACTGTTTTTTTGCAACATCGGGCCAAAAAGGGATCATCAATTCGTAAGTTTTACGCCCATAAACGATCAGGTCAACATCTCGCATAAGGTCCGTAAAATATTCATGTACACCTTCATAGCCAACCCCTTTGGTGTGGTCACAGCAGCCATCCAGGGTCAAGTTGATGCCATAGATTACCTTTCTCATTGGATTGATTTTAGTATTTGGTTTCCTAAAATTAGTAATTTTTTTAGGGTTCGTTATATGGCCAGAGAATGATGATGGAGGCTCGGATAAAATGAGAATACATCTCAATAAAAAAGATAAATCAAATTTATTTTTTTTAGAGCTACCCTAAAACCCTGCTCGGGTAGTATATATAAGTAGTCGGCCGATATGAGGCGTTATTTATATGGATCATAACAGAAAGAAATATTTACACCGAAGGTATCTCACCAGGGAGCTTTCGAAAGAAGAGCTGAAAGAGTTCTTTAAAATGCTTGAACATAGTGATCCGCAGGATTTAGCAGATTTTGATGATATAGCTAACGAATTCCCTTCGGATTTTGAACCGGCCGAAGATATAGTACAAAAGATATTGCATAAACAACAAGCCGGAAAATTCTCCCGCTTAGTTTTTAGAGTAGCGGCAGCTGTCGTTATAGGCTTCGTTATATTATTTGGTGGTACTAAAATTTATCAGGAATATACTTTTATTCAGAAAACAAAAACTTTCGCTACCGTACGTGTGCCGCTTGGTAAAATAAAAAAGGTAAAACTCGAAGACGGGACAGTGATCACGTTAACTTCAGGTGCTGTTTTTAAATATCCGCAGGCATTTACCAAGACCGAACGCCAGGTTTATCTGTTAGAAGGCCAGGCCTTTTTTGAAGTAGCCCATGACAAAACCAAGCCGTTTCGTGTAAATTCCGGTAAACTATCCACTACAGCCTTGGGTACATCTTTTATCATCAAGCATTATAAAAATTATGGTTATGAGAAGGTAAGCTTATATACCGGCAAAGTACAGATTGACCGTAACGGTGTAACCGCCCCGCCGGTTATTTTACACCCCGGCCAGGAATTTGATTATCATAATGGCACGCTAAATACGGTGACAGGTTTTGATAACTCTGAAGATGCGGTTAAGGCAGGAGTGTTAGACTTTAAACGTGTGCCTTTCCGGGATGCTATTTACAGCATGGCATCTTATTATAACGTAAATATCCAATTCAATGAAGATGATTTTAAGAAATATAGCATCAGCGGTAATTTCAATAGCGGTTCTGTAGATGCATTGCTTAGCTCCCTCACTTTTATATATCCATTTAAAGTAAACAAAATCAATTCGTCAACCTATAAACTGACCTTATCGAAAAAACAAAAACATAGAGGCCTTAAATAGAAAGTACCGCGGCCAGGCGGTACTTTCCTTAACAATTTGACCGGAAAAACCGGTAACAATCGAAACCACATTACTAAAAGCAATGCAGCAATTCAAAAATATGATTTTTAATTTACCTATAAGTATACATTTAAGAACACAACACACCGCTTATTTATTTATCCTGTTCACCATTTTATTAAGCAGCCCGCTTTTTGCACAGGCAACGGGTAAAACAGATGGCAACTATAAAACTATCACTAAACCTGTCTCGCTTGAATTTGCGCAGGTAAATGCAGTACAGATACTCGAAGTATTAAAAACACAAACCAATTATAATTTTATTTACAACCCAAACGAGCTTGAAAAGGTTGAACTAAAGAAAGTGAGTTATCGCCAGGAAGCCTTGGGGAAAGTCCTGGAAAAACTAACCGTATCCGGCATGAACTTTTCCTTGTCGGGCAACTCTATCTATGTAAATTATACCAAACCCGCTCCGCTCAGGAAACCAGATCCCGGCCGTATTAGTGGTAAAATAGTTGACGATAAGGGTGAAACTTTACCGGGTGCCAGTATAAGGGTTATCCAAACAGGGCAGGGTATTACCAGCAGTGTAGATGGTAGCTACCAGTTAACGCTTGAACCGGGTACTTACACACTGGAGGTAAGTTATATCTCTTTTCAAACCAAACGCATCACAGAGGTTATTGTTAAAGCCGGGCAGCTTACCAGGTTGGATATCTCTTTAAAGGTATCATCCAGCGCTTTAAAGGAAGTGGTAGTACAATCCTCTTTTAAAAGAGAATCGATAACCGGTTTGTATGCGCAGCAAAAAAATAATGCTTCTATAACGGATGGTATCTCTGCCGAGCAAATATCACGTACGCCAGATAATAATTTGGGTCAGGTGCTTAAACGCATCAGCGGGGTAACCACAATAGATACCCGCTATGTGGTAGTAAGAGGGTTAACCGAACGTTACAACCAGGCCATGCTTGATGGGGTGATCATCCCCAGTACGGATATGAACCGCAGAAATTTTTCGTTCGACGTAGTTCCGCAGGAGCTGGTGAGTAACGTGGTAGTTAACAAAACAGCCAGCCCGGATATGTCTGCAGAGTTTTCTGGAGGCCAGATCCTGATCAACACCCTGGATATTCCGGAGCAAAATTTTAACTCCTTTACCATTGGTACCGGTTATAACAGCCGTACCACCGGTAAGGATTTTGTAATGCTGGGCGGCCGTGGTAAATACGATTACTTTGGTTTTGATGATGGCCGCAGAAAAACGCCGATGAACCTTCAAGCATGGACACAGCAAAACAGCACTGACCCAATCCCTGCTTACGCTGTACCACAAAGCAAACATTTTAACAGCGAACAGCTTAAAGCCTATACTTATCAAGGGGCGCTGAACCAAAATTACCGCTTTTCGCTTGGCCGTTTATACCAGTTGAGAGAAGGATTAAAATTTGGCTTCACCGGAGGCTTAACTTATCGTAATACGCAGGAAACTAACCCTTTTATAACAGTACGAAACTCAAATTTGACTTTTGCCGGCAAGGGCGATCCTATTGATACTGCCGCGATCAGAAGCTCGGGCAGCTTGTATAAATTTAATACCACCATTGGTGGGGTGTTGAATGCAGGTGTTCAGGGCGAAAAATTTAAAATAACTTCTAAAAATTACTACTCTCACGTACTTAACGAAACTTCGCAATATGCTTCCAGGTATGATGCCACAGAAAGCAAAAGATTTATTGAATTTTTTGACAGCCCCGAATTTACTACGGTTTACCAGAGCAAATTGGAAGGCGAAAACCTGATCGGTAAAAATGGATTAAAGTTTAACTGGAGTGGCGCGTTAACCAACATCAGTCAGGATATTAAGGATATGAGACGACTGAGGTATAACAAGACAGCCAGTATAGCGGGAGTAGATTATTATGACAGCCCGAACACTTCGGTGTTTAGTGACGGATCTGGTCTTTATGATTACCGCTTATCAACACATTTAAATGAACGGGATTATAACTGGTCGGCCAGTTTGAGCCAGCCCTTTAATTTTTTAAAGGATAAAAGCGTACTAAAAGTAGGTTATAATGGCTGGCGAAAGCAACGTTCTTTAGGGTCAAGCGAGGTGCGTATTATTAAGCAAGACGCAAATGCAGAGTTAACCGGCAGGTACGAGGATATTCTTGCCCCCCAAAGAATAGGTGCTACTGCCGACTCTGCATTTTATTATGCCGATGCATCACGTAATGGGACCCAGTATACAGGTTCTTCTAAATATCATGCAGCCTATCTGATGCTGGATCAACGCTTTTTTCAAAAATTGAGGGTTGTTTACGGCGTAAGGGCAGAGAATTTTAACCTGGCCAACAGGCAGGAACAGTTTCTGCGTGCCCCCAATTTTAATGGTTTTGAGAAAGTAAATCCATTTATAACAGGTGAAAAGAACTGGCGTTTTTTGCCATCTGTAAATATAAGTTACAGCTTAACCGACAAGATGAACCTAAGGGCTGCGTATTCCACCACCGTGGTACGACCGGATTTTAGAGAAACTTCTTATTTTGAGTTGTACGATGCTTATTTAGACGCTTTTATTAGCGGTTGGGACGTAGTGAGCACCAAGATAAAAAATTATGATCTGCGATATGAATGGTACCCTTCATCTGGGGAGATCATTTCAGTATCGGCATTCTATAAAGATTTTGATAAACCCTTAGAGCTGGTTGATCAGCCTGTGAGCGGGGGAGGAGGCAGGTCACGTTTCCTTCGTTTCCAAAACCAGGACAGGGCCATAAATAAGGGGATTGAAATAGAGGTGCGTAAATCATTGGATTTTATAGCAGACAAGCAATGGCTGCATAACCTAACGGTGTTTGGAAATGGTACCTGGACAAAATCAAAGGTTTACGCTTTAGCATATTTTGTAGATGCTGTTAATAATGGCGAGTCATTTAAATTACGGCAAGAGGTTATCCCGGGTGTTAACCGTCCTTTGTATGGCCAGTCTCCCTGGATGGCAAATGCAGGTATCAACTATAACTCAAAATATGTAGGTGCAAATGTGAGCTACAACCGGTCTGGTTACCGCTCGTATGTTACCGCAGTAGACCCAAATGGTATCGAATACGAGAATGGCCGTAACCTGGTAGATCTGCAATTGAGTACGCGATTGCTTAAACAAAAGGCAGAGATCAGGCTGAATATTGCGAACATATTGGATGAGGAAACATTCTTTTATACCAATCCTACCGCTTACGTAGGCGGAACCGCAGATTATAACAATGGCTATGTACTGGTTAACGGAACCGATGCCTATGAAAAAGATAAAGGGGACCGCATATCTTATCGTGTAAAAAACGGAAGAACGGCCAGTTTGACCTTTACCTATAAGTTTTAAAAAAGAAAAGATTTATAATTAATTAATACTTACATATTGGAGGTTTAATTACTTTGATAAGTGATATAAAATACTATTAATCAATTAGTTATGAAAAATATTTTTTATGTTTTCCTTGCATTGGTTAAACTAATAATTCAACTTTACAATGTTTTATAATACAAACAAAACCCTTTTATCCATTAATTAAAAATTCCTAACAAATGAAAACAATCCATGCAACATTAGCAGCACTCGCAGTAGCTGCTACCTTTGGCCTAACAAGCTGTAAGAAAGATTTAGTTGGTTCGAACGGAGATTTTAATAAATCTTCTAAAGCGCCTATTGATTACAGTACACTTCCACAAGTGCACTTAAGTGGTGTTTACACTGCAAAACGTGTTTTAAGCCCTGATACCTTGTATAAATTAGACGGGGTGGTTTATTTTTCGGGCGCCAATGCTAAATTGTATATTAAAGCAGGTACACACGTAGTAACCGGTAATGCGGTAACTTATGGCGGCAGGTCTTTAAAAGGCGTATTGGTTATAGCCAAAAATGCTCAGATATTCGCAAATGGTAACAAAAATAATGTTGCTGAAGCGAGCTATAACCCAGACAGTACCATCGTTTTTGGTCCTGATCCGGCTGTAGCAGTTCCGGTACCTGGTGATTTTGGCGGTGTTATTCTGTTAGGAAAAGCCCAAACCAACCAGCCAACCACTACGGTTATTGAAGGTATCCCAACTTCACCGCCGGCCGATGTTACTTTTGGTGGAACTACTACAAATGATAATTCAGGTGTTATACGTTTCGCCCGTATTGAGTATGCAGGATTTTTGTTATCAACTGATAATGAAATCAATGGCCTTACTTTGGGTGGTGTAGGCTCTGGAACAACTTTAAACCACATCCAGGTATCTTTCAGTAATGATGATTCCTTCGAGTTTTTTGGCGGAACAGTTAATGCAGATCACCTTATTGCCTTAGCAGGAACTGATGATGATTTTGATTTTGACAATGGTTACTCTGGTACAATTCAGTATGCCCTTGCATTGAAAGATCCTTTTTCTACCCACACAGTTTCTGGCGGTGTAAGCGATGCTAACGGTATCGAATCTGATAACAATGCTGCAGGAAATGGTGCTTTAACGCCACTTACAAACCCAAAACTTAGAAACTTTACTATCCTGGGTTACTCTACCAATGGCAGTGCATCAGATCTGGAAAAAGCTAACCACTGGAGAAGAGCATCATCGCTTGATATTCAGAACTCAATTCTTGGCGGGTTTAACACAGGTGTTCAGTTTGAAGGTATTACTACTGCTGGTTCTATATTCCGCAACAACGTGGTACAAGCCTATACAACTGCATCTACCACTACAACTACTAACCCGGCTACTTACAGCTTAATTAGTACTGATGTTTTAGCAAGCACAGCAGCAGCTAATGGTTTCCTTAAATTAACAAGCGCTTCTGCTTTCTATGACGAAAGTGCCTATACCCCGCTTAATTTAAGACCATTATCAACTTCACCTGCGTTTAGCGGTGGGAACACTACCGGTGGTGGTACCGCTTACCGTGGTGCAATTGATCCTGCAGCTACAGCATCAACTATCTGGACAAGCAACTGGACAGATTTCACACCATCTTTTTAAGTTTAAATTTCAATCTGTTTGTTTTATAAAACATAATATAAGTTAATAAGTAGCGGCCCTAACAGGCCGCTACTTTAAATCATTGATATGAAAAAATACATTTACTTTTTAATATTGCTAATTGCAACCGCTACTTATTCCTGCAAAAAAGAAGCTACGCTATCTAAGGCGGCCACGTTTGCCAGTGTTACATTTGACGACCCATTTGATGTGTTTGCCGGCCCCAATGGCCCATTAATAATCACTTACCAGGGCAAACCCATTGAACCGCGAGCAGACAGAAGCCTGACGGTGTTGGCGGGCGAAGGCGAATTTGAGTTTTTTAACTCAGCTACCAATACCAGTGTTTTGACCAGGAAACTTACTATCAGCAAAGACACTGCAAAAACATACGTGTTTTTTAAACCAGACCCCGATGCGCCGCGTGTAGAGCTATTGGAAAACAACCAGCTTTTAGAGCCCCGCCCTGCCACAGAAGATCGTATAAAGGTTAAACTAGCAAACTTCGCCCAGTCTATTCTGGGTAATAAAAATATTAAAGTTGTTTTTAGCCAGAACGGAATTCCGGTAGATACTATCCAGACGGTTGGTTCGGAATTTACCAACGGATATTCGGAGATGAGCAGGGAGATCAAGATAGTAAGAAATGTAAAGAGGCCCACTACTATTTATTCGGTAACTTTTTTGGATGAGAATAACAACCCGGTTTTAGATACAAATAGTACACCCGTTGAAAGTACATTTATTTCAAATAATAGTGTAGGGGTTAACCTTTACACCATTATAATATCTGTTGTTGGAGGTCAAATCCCATATATTAGTACTCCTACGTTATTTGAAGACTAATATATTAGCAGCCGCTTGAATAAGAATTAGAGCCAGTGTATTCACTAAATCCAATGGTGTAGTCACAGCCAAAATATTAATAATTCAGTATAATTTATACCGCTTTATTCCTTATTCATAGGTAATATCAAGACTATAATCTAAAATATATAATAAATTCTATAAAAACTATAGACATTATAGAATTTATTATATATTTGCATCATCATAATCGTTCTTTAATAACTTATCCAGAAAGACAGAGGGAAAGGCCCGAAGACGTCTTAGCAACCTGTACCGGCTTTTAAGCTTGTAAAAGGTGCTAATTCCTGCTCCATTTAATGGGAGAAAGATAAGATGACAAGAAATTAAAAGTTTACAGCGCTTTATCTTTTGTGTCTTTTTTTGAGATAAGTTACTAAAGTAACATAGTAACATTTTAAAATATTTAGAAGATGAGAATTTACCTGGATAACGCTGCTACCACACAACTGGATAACGAGGTATTTAAAACAATAACCCCTTATTTACTGGAATTTTACGGCAATCCGTCGTCGCATCACGAACATGGGCGCGAAGTAAAAACTGCTATTGAAGGTGCACGTACTACCATTGCCGATCTGCTAAATGCATCGCCAAACGAAATTGTGTTTACCAGCGGTGGCACCGAAGCCGATAACACGGCTATCCTGTCGAGCGTGCGTTCTCATCAAATAAAACACGTTATCACCACACCGTTTGAGCACCATGCCGTTTTACATACCCTTGATGTGCTGAAGAATAACGGCGAAATAAAATTAAGCTTTATAGATACCGATAGCCGGGGCAACCTGGATATTAACCACCTGGATACTTTGTTAAAAAGCAACAGCCGTTCGCTGGTATCAGTAATGCATGCCAATAACGAGATAGGTAACCTTAATAATATTGAGCTGATAGGGGAGGTCTGTAATAGCAGGGGCGCACTTTTTCACTCAGACACGGTACAAACCATGGGCCACTACAGGCACAATCTGTCAAAATTAAAAACGCACTTTATAGCGGCATCGGCACATAAATTTCACGGACCAAAAGGGGTAGGGTTTATTTACTGTCGCGATGGTATACAGCTATCACAACTATTACACGGCGGGGCGCAGGAACGTAAGCTGCGGGCCGGTACCGAAAATATCCACGGCATTATAGGGCTGGCAAAAGCTTTAGAAATTGCTTATCGTGATATTGATGAGCACCAGTTTTATATTCAAAAATTAAAAAACAGGATGATTGCCAAACTGCAGGAACAAATAGGCGATGTAAGGTTCAATGGTAATTCGGCTAACGCAGAAAAAAGCCTTTACACGGTGCTAAGCGCAAGCCTGCCTGTTAACCATGCAACCGGCGACCTGCTAACTTACCTTGATCAAAACAACATCTCGGTATCAGGCGGTAGTGCCTGCTCAACCGGCTCGGCATCGCATGTATTGAAAGCCATTGGGGCTGATCTGTCAAGAAATACGGTCAGGTTTTCGTTCAGCAAGTTTAATACTGCTGCCGAGATAGATTACACAGTAGAAAAACTATCGGCATTATATAAAGCCATAGCAGCATAACAAGAATAACAAATGAAGAAATATATCATCGGCGCAGGCATTATATTATCAGGGTTTTGCGCAAGCGCGCAAGTACTAACCCCGGTAAAGTGGGCCTACGCTGCTAAAAAAATAAATAATAATGAAGCGGTTGTTTTGGTAAAAGCAACCATTGATAAAGGCTGGCATATTTACTCGCAAAACGTTGCGGATGGCGGCCCGGCAAAAACGGCGCTGGTCTTCAATAAATCTGACGAGTACACATTGGTGAACAAAACTATAGAACCGCAGCCACTTAAAAAGTACGAGAAGGCTTTTGATATGAATGTAACCTACTTTGAAAATACGGTAGTGTTTCAGCAGAAAGTTAGGCTGGTAAAAGATAAGCCGGTTATAAAAGGCACTATTTCATTTATGGCCTGTAGTAACAAAGAATGTTTACCGCCCGAAGATGTAGAATTTTCGGTCGCATTAAAATAGAACAGATATAAACACATATACCCTTACACAATTAGATATTAAGTCAATCCTCCACCAATTGATTTTATTATTTATAAAGAATAATAAACAAATGAAAACTGACGCATCTAAACATCTTATTGCCTTTCACCACTTAGCAACCCGCTCTGGTATCGCTATGCAAAGCTGTTGTTGCCTGTAAGTATCTACACGCAATCGGGACATTAAAACAAGATCTTATAAGATTAACATCCTGGCACTGTGTATAGTGACAAGGCTTTATGCAATGGTGGAACTTCATTCAGCTAAATCTCTATTCCAGTAGCCGGGATGTAAATCAAAAAACGATAACAAATACAAAAAATGTATTATTACACTAAATATTTTAAATAAATACTACTAAGTCTATAGATTTAATTTGCTTTTTTAATATTTATTATTACCTTTACTGCATCTAATTAACCCCACCATTAATTAGTTGATTTATTAAGAAAAAGGGAGAGGAAGTCTCGATGATCTTTTAGCAACTTTTCAGATAGCCTGAAATAAGTGCTCTACTTTATCCAAAGGAATAATCTAACGGATAATAAATTAACTAAGTGTTATGAAAAATTTGAAGTATCCAAAACTAAACAGACAACCAGCCGCCGCCCCACCGCGATGTTGTTGTATGTGCATGTAGTTTCCGGCATTATCCAAGGTAAGTTTTAATTACACGGATTAAGTATTAATGGCTTTGCCGTTGATGCGCATGGAACTGTTATGCCTCAAAATTTCTATTACACTTCCTTAATATCCATTAAGCAAGTAAAAAATCATTAACAAAATCAAATTCTACAAACATGAACTTCAAAAACTATCTATTAAAAGCAAAATACCTTACGCTGGGTGTTTTATTGAGTGGTGCAGCGTTGGCCGGCGACAAAGTGCCCGGCGCAAAATTTATTAAAGAAGGTGTGTGGCGAGGGGTATTTACGGTAAGCGAATCGCAGGTGCCGTTCAACTTTGAGTTTAAGGGGAAAGATCCTAAGCATGCCATTTTTACCCTGATCAACGGTAGCCGCCGGGATGATTTCCATGTGCAGCGCCTGGGTAAAGATTCGGTATATATAAAAATGAATACTTATGATGCCGCCCTGGTTGCTAAAATTGAAGATGACGGCAAAATAAGTGGCGAGTATCGCAGCCTGGTACCGGGTTTTAGAGGTAACGCCCTGCCATTTACGGCCGAATATGGTAAAAGCTACCGCTTTGTTGAGCCTGGTAAAGATGTTGCACCTGCAGCTGATCTATCCGGAAAGTGGGAGATAAAAACCTATAGTAAAGAAGCCGTACCTGCATCTATCGCCATTATTAAACAAAAAGGAAACAAACTTACAGGTGTTATTATGACTGTTGTGGGCGATACCCGCGAACTGGAAGGCACTATACAAGGCGATGAATTCGCGCTGAGCGGCTTTACCGGCCCAAGCCCTTTTATTGTAAAGGGAAAGGTTAACGCCGATGGTACTATTAGTGGTGAGCAAGGATTCGGGATCTATAAAAACTTAAAGTTTGATGCCACCAAAAATGCCAATGTTGAACTGCCCGATCCATATAAACTTACCTTCCTGAAAGAAGGATACAAGAAACTCGATTTCTCTTTCCCGGGTATTGATGGCAAACAGATCTCGTTAAGCGATCAAAAATATAAAGGCAAGGTTGTCATCATTGAAGTTATTGGCACCTGGTGCCCAAATTGCACCGATCAAACCGTGTTCCTGTCGCCTTGGTTTAACAAAAACCGCCAGCGTGGGGTAGAGGCAATTGCCATTGGTTTTGAACAGAAAGATAGCCTGGAATATGCTAAATACACATTAGGCAAGCTTAAAGAAAAATACAATATCAATTACGATATAGCTTTTGGCGGCTTGGCCGATAAAAAACTGGTATCGCAAAAACTGCCTGCGCTTAACAAATTCGTGGCTTTCCCAACTACTATTATTGTTGACAGGAAAGGTGATGTCCGCGAGATCTATACAGGCTACACAGGTACCGTAACCGGCAAATACCACGATGATTACGAGAAGAAATTTAACAAGCTATTGGATGAGTTGATAGCTGAACCGGCACCAGAAACCGCGCAGGTTATTGATACCAACACCCGCCAGGGCAATTAATTTTATAAACTGACTTATAGACACTATAAAAAATGAAAAACAACAACTTAAAAGGGCTTTTAGTAGGCCTGTTATTTAGCGGTGCTGCCTTTGCAGGCGATAAAGAACCGGCTAAATTTATTAAAGAAGGCGTATGGCGCGGGGTGTTCCGCGTAAGCGAATCGCAGGTGCCGTTCAACTTTGAATTTAAGGGGAAGGATGCAGAGCACGCGGTTTTTACCTTATTAAACGGAAGCCGCCGTGATAACTTCCATGTACAAAAAATTGGCAAAGATTCGGTATTCATCAAAATGAATACCTACGATGCTGCACTGGTTGCCAAAATTGAAGATAATGGCACCCTAAGCGGGGAATACCGCAGTCTTGTACCGGGCTTTAGAGGAAACTCCTTGCCCTTTACTGCCGAGTATGGCAAAAGCTACCGTTTTGTTGAGCCCGGAAAGGATGTTGCCCCGGCAGCAAACCTTACCGGAAAATGGGAGCTGAAAGTATATTCGAAAGAGCAGGTGCCCAACAAGATTGCCGTTCTTAAACAAACAGGTAACAAACTTACAGGTGTAATAATGCAGGTAACCGGCGACAGCCGCGAACTGGAAGGCACCGTACAGGGCGACCAGTTTGAACTATCGGGCTTTACCGGCCCAAGTCCAAAGATCTACCGCGGTAAAATAAATGCCGATGGTACATTAAGCGGCGAAATTGGTTCAGGTATTTATGATAACACCAAGTTTGACGCGGTGAAAGATGATGAAGCCGAACTGCCAGATCCATACAAGCTAACCTTTTTGAAAGAAGGCTACAAAAAGCTTGACTTTACCTTTCCTGATCTTAACGGCAAACCGGTATCATTAAGTGATGACAAGTACAAAGGCAAGGTTGTTATTGTAGAAATAATAGGTACCTGGTGCCCTAACTGTACAGATCAAACAGTATTCCTGTCGCCTTGGTTCAATAAAAACCACCAGCGTGGGGTAGAAGCCATTGCCCTTGGCTTTGAACAAAAAGACAGCCTTAAATATGCCCAGTACACATTAGGCAAGCTGCGCGATAAATACAATGTTAAATATGACATACTGTTTGGTGGCCTGGCCGATAAAAAACTTGTATCGCAAAAACTGCCTGCGCTTAACAAATTTGTTGCATTCCCAACAACTATTATTATTGATAGAAAAGGCGAAGTGCGCGAGATCTACACAGGCTACACCGGCACGGTAACCGGCAAGTATTATAAGGATTACGAAAAGAAATTCAACGCCTTGCTGGATAAACTATTAGCAGAAGAAGCACCCGCAACTGCAGCAGTAAATACTGATGATAGCGCAATACAAGGAAGATAAAGATTAACTGACTATACAATAATTAACTAAACTAATCACAATCCCGGCGCGGGTGGTTCTGCGCCGGGTTTTTAATCAACTTAAATCAAAAAAGAAAATGAAATTAACATTAGGCCTTTCGGTAATAACAATCGCATCTATTACCGCGTTAACGGGCATAGTTCCGCCAACAAAATCAAACAAAGTAGAATCAACTTCTGCCAAAATTGTAACTATAAGTAACAAGTTTGCAAAACCGGTAGTATTTAAGGTTGATAACAAAACCAGCAAACTTACCTGGCTGGCCAAAAAAGCCACAGGCGAACACAGTGGTACTATAGAAGTTAGCGATGGTAGCTTTACGGTTGAAGGTAACACGCTTAAAGCCGGCGCCTTTGATATTGACACCCGCAGCATTACTGATACCGATATTGCCGATGAAGGTGCAAACGGTAAATTGGTTACCCACCTAAAAAGCCCCGATTTTTTTAGTGTGGAAAAGCACCCTAAGGCAAACTTTGTGTTAACCAGCGCTACTAAAGCAACAGGCAATACTTACAATGTAAAAGGTAACTTAACCATTAAGGGCATTACTAACGAAGTAAGCTTCCCGGCTACGGTTGCGGTAAGCGGCAAAAAGTTAAGCGCCAATGCCAAAATTACTATTGACCGTACCAAATACGATATCAAGTTTCGCTCAAAAAACTTCTTCGAAAACCTGGGCGACAAGGTGATCTACGACGATTTTGATATTGATGTTGCGTTGGTAGCAAACGCGCAATAATATCTCAAGGTACCTTTTTCATAAAGGTTTAGGTTGAAAAATAAAGCTCCCTGTTCGGGGTGGACAGGGACTTTATTGTCTAAATTTTGCCATCCCATATATAAAATAATTGTACACTAGTTGATTTAGCTAAGCGAGAAAAAGGTCATGAAAAAGGCATACACTATACTTACATTAATAGGTTTTGTTTTCTTACTGATAACGCAGGTAAGTTTCATGCCTGATAATGACGAGGTGCAGACCAGGGAGCAGCTTGGCAGTAAACTGTTTTTTGATAATATATTATCAAAAGACCGTACCATCAATTGCTCATCGTGCCATAACCCGGAGTTTGCTTTTGCTGATACCGCTGTTTTTAGCAAAGGCATTGGCGGTAAGCTAACCGCACGTAATTCGCCGGGGCTTACAAATTTATCGGGCCGTACCCACTTTTTTTGGGATGGCCGTGCAGCCTCGTTAGAGGAGCAGGCCCTTGGGCCAATTACATCGCCTGATGAAATGGGCTTATCCATTGAGGAGGCAGTTGAACGACTTAACAAGAACGAATTTTATGCAAACGCTTTTCAAAAAATATTTAAAGCAGCGCCGAATAAAGATAATTTGTTGAAAGCACTTGCTGCTTTTGAACGGACGCTGGAAACAACCAATAGCCCCTACGACCGCTATATAAACGGTGACGATAATGCATTATCTGCCGCCGCGGTACGTGGCCGCAATATATTTATTGGCAAGGGTAACTGTAATAATTGCCACTCGGGCGAGGATTTTACAGCAGACCGCTTTAAAAGCATAGGCTTATATAATGGTAAGGACCTGAACGATGCCGGCAGGTTCAAAATAACAAAAGACAGCACCGTACTGGGCGAATTTAAAATACCAGGCCTGCGCAACGTGGCCGTAACAGCGCCATACATGCACAACGGTAAATTTAAAACCCTGCGCAGCGTGGTGGAGTATTACAACAACCCATCGGCTGTGGTAAGCGACGGTATAAACCGCGACCTGTCTTTAGATAAACCATTGAACCTTTCATCGCAGGATATTGACGACGTAGTTGAATTCCTAAAAGCATTAACCGATGACAGGTTCGTGAAAAACATAAGCAAAAGCTAACCCGGTAACAAAATCTAAAACTTTAATAATTAAGCATAATGCAGGCCAAAAGGCCTGTACGCAATACCCCTTTGTCTAAACTTAACTTACAAACATGAAACGATTTATACTATATATATTATTTTTAAGCCTCATTTACGGGCAACATGCATTTGCTCAGCAGGGCAGGCGAGTAACCGGTGTGGTTACCTCTGCGGATGACAGCCAACCATTGCCGGGCGTATCCGTGCTGGTAAAAGGTACCGGCGAAGGCGTAGTAACCAAAACAGACGGTACATTTGAGCTTAACATCAGCACTGGTAAATACCTTGTTTTTTCGTTTGTTGGGTACGAAACGCAGGAAATTTACATCGATGGCATCCGTAAGTTTGAGGTGGCCCTTAAACCAAAGGGTAACCAGTTAGGCGACGTACAGATCATCGGCTCACGTAATGCCAACCGTACCAAGCTAAACTCGGCCAACCCGGTTGATGTTATCGATATAAAGGCCTTGCAAGAGAGCAGTCCGCAGGTAAGCGTTACGCAATTGCTGCAGTATGTATCGCCATCTTTTCATTCATCAGTATCTGGTGGGGGCGATGCGGCATCGGCAACTTCAACCGCGCAACTGCGTGGTTTAGGTGTAGACCAATTACTTGTGCTGATAAATGGTAAACGCCGCCACAAAAGCTCTAACATTAGCTGGGGTGGCCTGGGCAACGGCGCTACCGGGTACGATTTAAACTCCATCCCAACAGGCTCAATTGAGCGGATAGAGATTTTGCGTGATGGCGCTGCTGCCCAATATGGCTCTGACGCTATTGCCGGAGTAATAAACATCGTACTAAAGAAAACCACCGATCAGCTAACGCTTAATTCTACAGCCAGTAGTCGCCGCCGGGGGGACGGTATTACCACACGTACCAGTAGTAATTATGGCGTTAAGCTCGGTGACAAAGGCGGTTTCCTGAACGTGACCGGCGAGTTTGCGACCCAGGCGGTTTCCCTGCCAGTGGGAAAGGATGAATCGGGGTTATATATTGGCCCTGCATATGGTGGTGGCGCCAATACCCGTGGTTTCGATCAGATCTATACCAAAGAGATAGATGATGCCATTATCAAATCGAGAGGGATAGACCGCCATTATTTCGACCAGCGCGGTAGTACCAATAAAGCTATTGATGGCTTGCTTTTCTTTAATGCCGCTGTGCCATTGAAACAGGATGTTGAACTGTATTCTTTTGGTGGCATAAGTCAGCGTAATTCGCAATTTACAGCTGTGTACCGCCTACCGGGATGGACAGAGCGTAACAACACCTTCATATATCCTGATGGATTTTTACCGGCAATGGATAACATCATTTCAGATAAATCATTCGCGGTGGGGGTAAAAGCCAAAGTACGCGGATGGAATGTTGATATATCTAACGTTTATGGTAACAATAGCTTCGGCAATGTAATAACCAACTCGTTAAATGCAAGTTACGGTTTACGTACACCACGCAAATTTGATGCGGGCAGCTATAGCGCCAGCCAAAACACAGGTAGCTTGGATTTTAGCCGGTATTTCGATAAAATACTAAAAGGAGTAAACATCGCTTTTGGTGGACAGTATCGCGTAGAAACCTATCGCATAAATGCAGGGGAAGAGGCGTCTTATTCAAAAGCTGATCTGAGACAGATCTATGGTGTTGATACCACTTCTGGCGGTATTATCTATAATACATCGTTAGGGCAAACGCCATTAAATGGCTTATCGCCCGGCTCACAAATCCACGCTGGTTTCAGGCCAAGTAACGAGGTGAATGTCAACCGGTCTATTTCTGCAGGCTATGCCGATGTCGAAGTGAATGCAACTAATGCGTGGTTGTTATCAGGCGCATTAAGGGTAGAGAACTACTCAGACTTTGGAAGCGTATTTACCTACAAAGCCGCAACCCGATATAAATTCGCCGACTTTTTAAGCGTTCGCGGATCCATTAACACGGGTTTCCGTGCGCCCGATCTGGCACAATTTTATTATACGGAAACATCAACCACATTCCAAAACGGTGTGGCTATTGACCAGGTTACCGCCAATAACGAGAACCCGGCTACCAAGGCATTAGGTATCCCCACCTTAACACCCGAACGTTCTAAAGGATATACTGCTGGTATCACCTCATCGCCTATACCAAACTTTGAATTAACGGTAGATGCTTATAAAATAGATATCCGCGATAGGGTAGGGAACACCGGGCGCTTTTCGGCAACTGATACAAACTTACCTGCCGATGTTAGGGCACTGTTTGTGCAAACGGGTACGGTGCAAGCCAAGTTCTTCTACAATTCGTTTAGTACCAGTACTAAGGGCGTAGAGCTTACAGGTAGTTATAAGTACACCTTCGCGAACGGCGCGAAAGCTACTTTGTTAGTTGGCGCAAACTTCCTGGAAACCAAACTAACCAAAGTAAATACCCCAAAAGGGTTGGAAGCTTACCGCTATATCATATTTGATGAATCGGAAAAAGCGCGCGTAACAAGTAATATCCCATCAAAGAAAATCACCTTGCAGGGAACTTATGGCATTGATAGGTTGAACGTCCTGTTGCGTACAGTATATTTTGGATCGGTAGTTTCGGTTACCCAGCTTAACGCCAACTTCCCTAAACCCGATTATTACTATCAATCGTTTAGTCCCGTTTGGATAACCGACCTGTCCGCAAGTTATGCGGTATCTAACAACCTGTCGGCCACTATTGGCGCTAACAATCTGTTCAACATACTGGGCGACTACACCATCCCGGCACCGGGCAGCAACATCACCAGGAACCCCGGCCCGGGTGCAACACAGGCAGGAACCAATACAGGCGTACAGCCATTTGTAAGATTATCAGCAAAATTTTAGATCATTTAAGAACAGAACACATGAAAATCATCGATCATATTATAAAGAAATTAGCGAGGCTAAAAAGTTTACCCCGCCTTAAGTACGCGTATGCATTAAGCGGATTAATATTGCTTTCGGCATCATGCAAAAAAACAGATTACCTGGACACAGATAATTCGCAAAGGCCGCCATTAAGCGCGAAGGTAAAACTGGTAAACGCGCTAAGCACCACCCCTCCATTAAACTTTTTAGATTTTACGCGGCAAATAAATGCCACTTTGGTTACGCATAATGCCGCTACAGATTATTTAGATACCCAATTTGGTAAAGTGCAGTTTAATACCACAGAAGGCAGCAATACCAGCTACAAATCATCGTATGTGTTTGGCGGAAGTGCCAACTTTGTCCAGGAGAATGATAAATCATCATTCTCGGGCCCTAATGGCCCCATAGCCGATTTCTACCATACGTTATTCGCGGTAGCTAAACGTAAACCCAGTAAGGTAAACCCGGGTAACCGCGACAGCTTGATCTTAGTTTATGATGATCTGACTGTGCCTGCATCCGGCAAAGCCAAGGTGCGTTTTGCAAACTTCTCGCCCGATGCACCAAATGTAAACTTCAGCGCTGTGGGCAGCACTGCTATATTCACTAATGTAGGCTATGGTAGCTTTGGTGACCAAACGGTACTTACTTACGATGCTGCAGGTAAAGGGCCGGCAACAATCCCCGGCTTAACCTGGAAAACTTTAGGGCCATTTAAAGAAATAAATGCCACCTCGGCCGTAGCTTTCGAGATCCGGAATAGCACTACAAATACGGTTATCCCTGTAACGGGTACCACTTTAAATAGCGTAACGTTTGAGGCAGGTAAAATTTACACCATATTTATAAACGGAACGGTAGCAGCAGGTACGCTTGGTGCAACAATTATAACCCATAATTAGTTATAGTAGAGTACATTTATAAAAACATCATCATGGAAAATAATAGCAGAAGAAAATTCATTAGTAATACCTTAACTGCAACCGTAGCCGTTGCGGTAGGCGCGCCCTTGATATTAAATAGTAATCCGGCGTCGGCAGCAACAAATAGTATTTTTAACCCCGCCGAGCCTTTTAAATTTACGCAGGTACCGCTGCCATTTAAATATGCCGACCTGGAACCAAGTATAGACGCGCTGACTAACGAGATCCATTACACCAAGCACCATACGGCCTACATCAAGAATGTAAACGATGCCATTATAGCCGAGAAGATTCCCTATACTACAGAAAAGGAATTTTTTGCCAATGCATCAAAGCTATCTGCCAAAGCCCGTAACAATGCAGGTGGCGCCTGGAACCACAACTTTTTTTGGGAAAGCCTGAAAGCACCCGGAGCAACCGGTCCTGATGGTAAGCTAAAAGATGCGCTAACGTCGGCATTTGGTTCGGTTGATAAGTTTAAGGAGGAGTTTGGCAAGGCAGCACTGGGTCGTTTTGGTTCGGGCTGGGCATGGTTGGTTAATGATGGCGGTAAGCTTAAAATAGGTTCAACAGCCAACCAGGACAACCCATGGTTTGATAATTCGGAACTGAAGGGCACACCGCTTTTAGGCCTTGATGTTTGGGAACACGCCTACTATCTGAAATATCAAAACAAACGCGCCGATTATATTACCAATTTTTGGAATGTGGTTAACTGG
This sequence comes from Mucilaginibacter sp., assembly GCF_028288105.1. Taxonomy (GTDB): domain Bacteria; phylum Bacteroidota; class Bacteroidia; order Sphingobacteriales; family Sphingobacteriaceae; genus Mucilaginibacter. The sequence continues at coordinate 20,066 of NZ_JAQBOI010000006.1, forward strand.
GAACAGGTTGCTAAAAGGTTAGGATAAAAACGCTTTTAATAATTGATTACTGATTACAGCACCTTATAATTATTATTGCATAATAATTATAAGGTATGCAAGCAACCATCCTGATCATTGATGATGAAAAAAAACTGAACGATCTGCTCTCGCGTATCATTGGTTTGGAAGGGTTTCGTGTAATTCAGGCCTATAATGGCAAGGATGGCATTAAATTACTGGAGCAGCAGGATGTGCTTGTGGTATTAAGCGATGTAAAGTTACCCGATGCCAACGGGGTAGACCTTGTAAAAACCATCAAAGCAAAAAAGCCCTATGTAGAGGTAATAAACCTTACCGCTTACGGTACTATTAATGATGGCGTACAAGCTATCAAAAATGGCGCGTTCAACTACATTGTTAAGGGCGATGATAACGATAAGATAATCCCATTACTAAACCAGGCGGTTGAAAAAGCGCAGCTACAGCAAAATGCTTTTAATGCTGATAAAAAGGTAAGCGGAAAATTCAGTTTCTCGCAGATAATTGGTCAGTCTAAATCTATTGTTGAGGCCGTTGACCTTGCCCGTAAGGTGGCCGCTACCGATACCACCGTTTTGCTCTTGGGCGAAACAGGTACGGGTAAGGAGGTATTTGCATCGGCTATACATTATGAGAGCCAGCGCAGGCAAATGCCATTTGTAGCTATTAACTGCAGCAGTTTTACCGGCGAACTTTTAGAAAGCGAACTATTTGGCTATAAAGCAGGCGCCTTTACCGGAGCCGTTAAAGATAAAAAAGGACTATTTGAAGAAGCTCATCACGGCAGTATTTTCCTGGATGAGATTGGCGAAATGAGCCTTGAACTGCAGGCCAAACTTTTACGTGTACTGGAAAGTAAAACTTTTATTAAGCTGGGCGATACACAAACCACCAAGGTTAACATCCGCATTATGGCGGCAACGAACCGCGATCTGCAAAAAGAAGCGGAGGAAGGAAAGTTCAGGCTTGATCTTTTTTACCGATTATCTGTTTTCACTATTGCCCTGCCCTCGCTTAACGAACGCAAAGAAGACATTGAGCTGCTGGCTAAATACTACCTTAAATTTTTTACTGATAAAGCAGGCCGATCTGTTAAAATGAGTGATGAGTTTTTAAATCTGCTTAAACGCCATCAATGGAAGGGCAACATCCGCGAGCTTAAGAATGTTATTGAACGTTCGGTTATCCTTGCTGAGGATAGTCTTACCCTGGATACACTGCCACCTCAATTTAATATTCAAAATGTGGATAGTAACTCGCTTGATCTGCAGAGCATCGAAAAACAGCACATTGGTAAAGTGCTGACCTACACAAAAGGTAATAAAACCGAAACCGCGCGCTTGCTGGGCATTGGCCTAACTACGCTTTATAGAAAGATAGACGAGTACGGTTTGTAAATATCGTCCAAATAAATTGTCAGTCTGACTTATCAAATCCCGTGGCCTTTGAAGGTGCAATGACAGATCTTTGCAGCGGGGGAGGAGGGTGACCGGCTATATTATAGTGCATGTTTGCCTGTGCTTGGTTTGGATTTAATGGTGACGTTATTTCGTCAGTAGCTTATTTTTAAATTAATCATTATCAGTTATTTATGTGTTCACGATGGCGTTCACGGCCGTGAACGTGAACACTTCTCACGCCATTTACCAACAATTTGTCACCATGACACGCTTATTTAAAAGCGATGATAAATGTATCAACCCTTTGCATCTTCGCGCGAAATAAAAACCTCTGTGCTTTTCCCTCCGTTACCTCTGTGGTTAAATCTAAACAATCTTCCAAAACGATAATCAACCCTTCCAAAATGGAAGGGTTTTTTGTTTAATGAAATCCTCATTAAATCAATAAATATCTAAATGTCAATTGCTTAGATAATTGTCTATTAAAGCGGCGTCTCTATTGGCATAGGTGATCAAAATATCAAAACAATGATCACTATAATTCTCTTTCTCGCCATCCTAATTAGCTGGTGGTTCATTTTTAAATCTATCGACTGGTTCGAAAAAATCTAATCAACATGATCGCATTATTCATTATCTCCATCGCGGTTTTCATATACATGATATATGTGCTGCTTAAACCCGAAAAATTTTAATCCTTAACACACAATGAACACAGAACTATTTGGAATCATTGCCTCGTTTGCCCTGATGCTGGTTATCGGCATCCCGTTGGGTAAATATCTGGCAAAAATGTTTGCCGGCGAAAAGGTGTGGACAGACTTTATGAAACCTGTTGAACAAGGCATTTATAAACTGTCTGGCATTAACCCTAATGAGCCGATGAACTGGAAACAGTTTTTAAAAGCCATGATGTGTATTAATCTTTTATGGTTAGTATACGGCTTCTTCGTATTAATGAACCAGGATAAGTTGCCCTGGAACCCTGACGGAAACCCCGGCATGACGGCTGATCTGGCATTTAATACCATCATCAGTTTTGTGGTGAACTGTAACTTACAGCACTACAGCGGCGAAAGCGGAGCCAGTTATTTGGTGCAGCATTACATATTTATGTTTTTGCAGTTTGTGAGTGCCGCAACCGGCATTGCCTGTGCTGTAGGTTTATTTAAAGCCTTTCGCGATAAAACCACAAACGATATTGGTAACTTCTGGAACTACTTTTTGAGGGCTATAACCCGTTTATTATTACCCTTATCAATAGTAGTCGCGTTAATATTAACATTTAATGGTACACCAAGCAGCTATGCAGGTAAAGATCAATTCATCTCCCTGCAAGGCGATACCATGCACGTATCCCGTGGGCCGGCAGCGCAATTTATCGCTATAAAACACTTGGGTACAAACGGTGGCGGTTGGTTTGGTGCAAACTCTACCCATCCGCTGGAAAACCCTAACTACCTGACTAATATTACCGAGATCGTTTCTCAAATGATCATACCCATCGCTATGGTTCTATGCTTCGGATATTTTATCCGCAGAAAAAAACTGGGTTGGGTAATTTTTGGGGTGATGATGATCGGCGCATTGCTCCTGCTCGTCCCGTCCATCGGCAGCGAAATAGGCGGTAATCCGGCCATAACCAAAATGGGCATAGCCCAGCCAACCGGCGCTATGGAAGGTAAAGAAGTACGCATTGGGCCAACCGCGACAGCCTTCTGGAGTACTTTCACAACTATCGTATCAACCGGTTCGGTTAACGGAATGCACGATAGCACCATGGCGCTTACCGGCTTATGGCAGCTATTGGGTATGATGATAAATGGCTTCTTCGGCGGCTGCGGTGTGGGCGTATTAAACTACTTCATCTACCTTATTATAGCGGTGTTTATATCCGGCCTGATGGTTGGGCGAACCCCCGAGTTTTTGGGTCACAAGGTAGAGGCGCGCGAGGTAAAGATCGCCGCTTTAATAACCCTGTTAAGTCCGCTGCTTATTATGGCGGGTACGGCTATAGCTGCGTTTGTATTCACTAATCATGGTAATGCCGATTGGGCCGTTAAGCCATCGGCGTGGTTAAACAATCCAAGTTTCCATGGTTTTAGCGAAATGCTTTACGAGATGACCTCATCTAACGCCAACAATGGCTCCGGCTTTGAAGGTTTAGGCGATAACAACATCTTCTGGAATGTAAGCACAGGTATTGTAATGATACTTGGCAGGTTCCTGCCTATTATTGGCCCGGTGGCCATAGCAGGTTTACTTGCTCAAAAGAAATACATCCCCGAATCGGCAGGTACGCTAAAAACCGATACCATAACCTTCGGCCTGATGACCTTCGCTGTAATACTTGTTTTAAACGCATTATCGTACTTCCCTGCTTTGGCTTTGGGCCCTATTGCAGAGTTCTTCTCAATGCATAAGTAAAGCCTCACCCCAAACCCCTCTCCGATAGAGAGGGGCTTTAAAAAAACACAATGAAAACTCAATCTAATAAATTATTTGAACCGGCTTTAGTGCAAACCGCACTGAAAGAGTCGTTCATCAAACTGAACCCTAAAGTAATGCTTCGTAACCCGGTAATGTTTACCGTTGAAGTAGGTACTGCCATTATGCTGTACATGAGCGTTTACAGCTTTATGCATGCCGGCCAGGGCTCATTCACATATAACTTTATCATATTTATTGTGCTGCTGCTTACCCTGCTGTTTGCCAACTTCGCCGAAGCCATAGCCGAGGCACGCGGTAAAGCACAGGCCGATAGCTTACGTAAGACCCGGGAGGAAACACCTGCCAATGTTTTGTTAAGCGATGGTAGCATCGTTAGCAAATCATCAAACGAATTAAGAAAGGGAGATGTATTTGTTTGCGAGGCAGGCGATACTATCCCAACTGATGGTGAGATTATTGAAGGCCTGGCTACTATAGATGAATCGGCCATTACAGGTGAATCTGCCCCGGTTATCCGCGAGGCAGGGGGTGATAAATCATCTGTTACCGGTGGTACAAAAATACTATCCGATAAGATAAAAGTTATAGTAACCACCGAACCGGGCGAAAGCTTCCTTGATAAAATGATAGCCCTTGTAGAAGGGGCATCGCGCCAAAAAACGCCAAACGAGATAGCTTTAACGATCTTATTAGCCAGTTTTACGCTCATTTTCGTCATCGTTTGTGTTACGCTGAAACCGTTTGCAGATTATGCCAATACGCCCATCACTATTGCGGCATTAATATCACTTTTCGTTTGTTTAATTCCCACAACTATCGGTGGCCTTTTATCGGCCATTGGTATTGCGGGGATGGACAGGGCGTTGCGTGCCAATGTGATCACAAAATCTGGTAAAGCGGTTGAAACCGCAGGTGATATTGACGTATTGCTGCTGGATAAAACCGGTACCATCACCATTGGTAACCGTAAAGCCACCCAATTTTGGCCGGCCCCGGGCGTATTACCCGAAGATCTGGTAAAAGCTGCTGTATTATCATCATTAGCAGATGAAACGCCAGAAGGCAAATCAATAATTGAGCTGGCGCAGCAAAGCAATATGCACATTTCAATGGCTGCGCCAAAAGGTGCCGAATTCATTAAGTTCACTGCCGAAACCCGTTCAAGCGGTATTAATACTGCAGATGGCTTACGGATCCGTAAGGGTGCTTTTGACTCGATCCGGAACCTATCTGTAAACGCAGGGCACAAGTTTTCTGCCGATGTAGAAGAACGTGTAAAGGCAATCGCTTCAAACGGTGGTACGCCGCTGGTTGTATCACAAAACGAGGTGGTTTTGGGTACCATAGAGCTGCAGGACATTATCAAACCCGGTATAGCCGAACGTTTTGAGCGCCTGCGAAAAATGGGTATCAAAACGGTAATGGTAACTGGTGATAACCCGCTTACTGCCAAATTTATTGCCGAAAAAGCCGGTGTAGATGATTTTATTGCCGAGGCCAAACCCGAAGATAAAATGAACTACATCAAACACGAGCAGCTAAGCGGCCGACTGGTTGCCATGATGGGCGATGGTACAAACGATGCCCCGGCACTTGCCCAGGCAGATGTTGGTGTAGCTATGAACAGTGGTACCCAAGCCGCCAAGGAAGCCGGTAACATGGTTGATCTGGATAACGACCCAACCAAGTTGATAGAGATCGTTGAGATAGGTAAGCAACTGCTTATCACCCGTGGTACACTCACAACCTTCTCTATAGCAAATGACGTGGCGAAGTATTTTGCCATTGTTCCGGCATTGTTTATCGCTTCTATTCCGGCGTTGCAGGCTATAAACATTATGCACCTGCACAGCCCGGAGAGCGCTATACTTTCTGCCGTGATATTCAATGCCATTATTATCCCGATGCTGATACCGTTGGCATTAAAAGGTGTAGAATATAAACCGATAGGCGCCAGCGCGCTGCTTCGCCGTAACTTGTTAATATACGGTTTGGGTGGTGTTATCGCGCCATTCATCGGCATCAAATTAATCGACTTACTTATTTCCCTATTCTTCTAATTAATTAAGATCATGAAAAGTAACATCATAAAATCCATACGTATCACACTGGTATTAACCGTAATACTATGCGTGATATACCCGGTAGCTATATCCCTTGCGGGTAAGCTATCAAAAGGCCGTGGCGATGGCGAAACCATTACCGTAAACGGCAAAGTGGTTGGTTATGCCAACATTGGCCAAAGCTTTACCCAGGCCAAATACTTTTGGGGCAGGCCATCGGCTGTTGGTTACAATGCGGCAGGTTCAGCAGGTTCAAACAAGGGCCCAAGCAATCCCGATTACCTGAAGGATGTGAGCAACCGTATTGATACCCTGCTTAAATACCATCCATACCTGAAACGCGCGGATATCCCTGCCGAAATGGTAACAGCATCTGGTAGTGGCCTTGACCCGGACATATCACCGGCAGCGGCCAAAATACAGATCAAACGTATTGCTGATACCCGCAAATTATCTGTACAGCAAGTTACTGATTTGGTTTCAGCACATACCGAAGCACCACTTTTAGGTGTGTTTGGCCCCGCAAAAGTGAACGTGCTAAAATTGAATGTAGCCTTAGACGCATTAAAAAAATAACAAAAGACCAAAATGTCATTTCGAACGATAGAGAGAAACCTTGTTCGAATGTTAGGCGGCGACCTTTGCATATTTAACAAGATTTCTCCTCGCTATCGCTCGTTCGAAATGACAAGTATATAACCGATCAAAAAAAATGAAAACACTCCTTATATCATCAGTAATATTTTTAGCTGCTATAACTGCCAAAGCGCAAGACACGACCAAAACCGTAGAAAACCCTTTAACCATTTCGGGTTCGGTGGATGCTTATTATAAATACGATTTTTCAAAATTCAGGAACGCGACTGGTGGCTCCAACATCCCCACCAGTTTTGCTACCGACCAAAATTCTATCTCGATAGGTATGGTTGACCTGGCCGTTAAAAAGAAAGTAAATAAAGCATCCTTTGTAGGCGAGTTATCATTTGGTCCGCGGGGCGAGGCACAGTCAATCCCAAACAGTGGCACCAACGGGCAATCGTTCCATATCCAGAATTTATATATGGGTTACGATGTAACGGATAAACTAAACCTTACTGCCGGCTACATGTCAACCTTTGTGGGTTACGAAGTAATATCACCTGTAGGAAATTTCAACTACTCCACTTCGTACCTGTTTACCAACGGCCCCTTCCAGAATGCAGGTTTCAAAGCTACTTACGCTTTTACAAGCAAAATAAGCCTGATGGCCGGGATATTTAACGATACCTGGAACAATTACCAGTCGACAAGGGATGTGTCTACATTTGGGGCACAGCTATTTGTTAGTCCGCTTAAAGGCTGGACAGCTTACATTAATTTGTTAAGCGGTAAAACCTCAGGTACCATTGTGGATCTGACCACTGCCTATCAAATAACCGATGCCTTTAAATTAGGGCTGAACGGTGCAACCTTTTCGGCACCAGATGCAGTAAAGGGTGGTTTTGAAGGAGTGGCATTATATCCGCAATTAGCAGTTTCAAAAGCGGTAACTTTAGGGTTAAGAGGCGAATATTTTAAAACTAAAAACGGAGGTTTTGTAACGGCAGGCCCACCAGCTGGAGAATCAATAACGGCATTTACTTTAACCGCCAACATTAAGGCAGGCCCATTAACACTGATCCCCGAAGCAAGATTAGATAATGGTTCAACCAGTCAGTTCATTAATAACAATGGCGGGCCAACTAAGCAGGCATCGCAATTTTTAGTGGCGGCTGTTTACGCGTTTTAAATAGAAAACTGATTAAAGCATGTTCATTAGTTTACTCACCCGGTCGTTGCTTCGCTCGACCACCCTCTCTCCGCAAGCGGAAAGAGGGGTAGAAATTTTCTTTTTAATCCTCTTTACGCAGCAGAGAGGGTCGACCAGCACAGCGTAGTCGGGGTGAGTAAATACGACGTTAAACAATAATAATGGCAGACACATCTGTAAAAAACTTTATCGACCTGGTAAAAAAATCCAGGCGGGGCAAGCTGAAGATCTATATCGGCATGAGCGCGGGTGTGGGTAAAACTTACCGGATGCTGCAGGAAGCCCATGCTTTGCTAAAAAATAATATAGATGTACAGATAGGTTATATTGAAACACATAACCGTGCCGAAACACATGCTTTATTAGCCGGACTACCGTTAATAGATCGTCGTAAAACATTTTACAAGGGCAAAGAGCTGGAAGAAATGGACCTGCAGGCCATTCTAAACCGGCACCCCGAAGTGGTTATTGTTGATGAACTGGCCCACAGTAATATTGAAGGTAGCAAAAACAGCAAACGCTGGCAAGATGTAAGGGATATACTGGAAGCAGGCATTAGTGTAATAACAGCGCTTAATGTTCAACATTTAGAAAGCCTTAACGAAGAAATACAAGATATTACCGGCATCCCCATTACCGAAAGGGTGCCCGACAAAATACTGGAAATTGCAGACGAGATCGTAAATATTGACCTTACCGCCGATGAGCTAATAGATAGGTTGAAAGAAGGTAAGATCTACGATAAAGCGAAGGTGGAAACCGCCCTGCAAAACTTTTTCCGCAACGATAAAATTTTGCAGCTGCGCGAAATCGCTTTGAAAGAGGTGGCGCATCATTTGGAGCGGAAGATAGATATAGAGGTGCCTAAGCAGATCAAACTACGGCCCGAGAAGTTTTTGGCTTGCATATCATCAAATGCAGAAACCGCGAAGATCGTTATCCGTAAAACAGCACGGTTGGCCTCTTATTATCGTTCGCAATGGATAGTGCTGTATGTGCAAAGCAGCAGCGAAAGCCTTGACCGTATTAAACTGGATAAGCAACGCCATCTCATAAATAATTTTAAACTTGCAACAGAACTTGGCGCCGAACTGATCAAGATAAAAAGTGACGCTATAACACAAACAATTATGAAAGTAGCCGAAGAAAAAGAGGTGACCACCATTTGTATAGGCAAGCCACATTTAAATTTATGGCAGGTAATACTAAGGACCGCCATATTTAACGAGCTACTGAATAAGATAGCATTAACAGAAACCGATTTAGTGATATTATCATGAAAGTAAAAAATAAACTCCGTTTAGGATTTGGCTTTTTGTTTATAGTCGTCCTTTTTTTTGGCATAACATCTTTATTCTATATCAACCAAATATCAAACAGTGCAAAAGTTATTTTAAAAGACAACTATAAGTCGCTAAGCATTGTCCGTGAAATGCGTTCCATTCTTGATGAAAATAGCATACCGCTTAATGCAACAGCGCTAAGGTCTTTTAGTGACCTGTTGTTTAAGGAAGTCAATAATATAACCGAGCCCGGCGAACGGCAAGCTGTGCAGGGGTTACAGGTAGCATTTGATAAACTTCAAAAAAAGGGAGACCTATTAACGTTGCAGCAAACCGAAAAAGAGGCCCGAAGATACCTCCGGAAAATAGAAACGGTTAACATGCAAGCCATTGTTCATAAAAATGACATGGCCAACACTTCTGTTGATGAAGCAACCTTATTTTTGGGTTTAACCGGCGCATTTACTTTCCTGGTGCTTTTTAGTTTCAGTGTAAACTTCCCCAGTATCATCTCTAAACCTTTAAATGCATTGCTGGAAGGTATAAGAGAAATTAGTCAGAAAAATTACAACAAGCGCCTTCACTTTGAACAGAACGATGAATTTGCCGAAGTAGCCAACGCCTTTAACCAAATGGCTACCCGTTTAAACGATTGGGAGAACAGCAACCTGGCTACCGTAATATCCGAAAAACGACGTATCGAAACTATAATTGATCAAATGCAGGATGCTATTATCGGTATAAACGAAAAGCAGGATATACTTTTTATGAACGATGCCGCCCGCAAAACTTTAAATATTACCGATGATAAAATAATAGGTAAAAATGCTGATCAACTGGTGAAAAGTAATGACCTGTTTAGATCTATCCTGAAAGATGAAACTACGATCAAGCCCTTTAAAATTGTATTGGATAGCCGCGAATCATTTTTCCAACTGCAACGCAGTGATATAGTAGTGCCCGATATTGACAAATCTGAAGGTGCATTGCAATTGGCAAGCCGATCAGCAGGGAAGGTGTATATCCTCAAAAATATTACCGAGTTTAAAGAACGTGATGAAGCGAAAACCAATTTTATAGCCACTATATCGCATGAGTTAAAAACGCCTATCGCTTCTATAAAAATGAGCCTAAAGCTGCTTAACGACGAACGGGTAGGTACGCTGAATACCGAGCAGGACCAGTTGGTTAGCCATATTAAAGATGATAATGATCGCCTGCTAAAAATAACCAGCGAGCTGCTGGAACTTTCGCAGGTGGAAACCGGGAACATCCAGTTAAACTTTGTGCCGGTAAACCCCATGCAAATTGTTGACTATGCGGTTACATCCATCCAATTTCAGGCGCAGCAAAAGCAAGTGCAATTGGAAGTAGTAAAAGATGATAACCTACCGGATGTGCAGGCAGACATAGAGAAAACCGCCTGGGTACTGGTTAACTTTCTATCGAACGCGCTACGTTACAGCGCCGAAAAATCAAAAATTATTATCCAGGTAACCCAACGTAAAGACCTGGTTGAATTTTCTGTGAAAGATTTTGGTAAAGGCATTGACGAAACTTATCAAAAACGCCTGTTCGACCGTTATTTCCAGGTACCTACAGATGGACAAAACAAATCAGGATCGGGTTTAGGGCTTGCCATCTCTAAAGATTTTATTAATGCGCAGGGTGGTACTATTGGTGTTCAAAGTGAAATTGGCGCGGGCAGCAGGTTTTATTTTACTTTGCGTGTTTAAGGGAGATTCTATTCAAAAGCAAAACTTGTGAAGGATACCCCATTAAATATACATACACCCGCTCCATAAGTTCCAAACCAGAGTTTGCCTTTTGTGTCTTTATAGATAGTATTTATAGCATTGCTTGTAAGCCCATCTTTTGTGGTATAGTTGGTTAGTTTATTGCCATCGTAGCGCCAAACACCGGCATCAAAAGTTCCAAGCCAAATTGCTCCACTCTCGTCTTCATTTATCGTGGAAACACGAGCCATTGTGCCCAGCCCTGGCTTGCCCGATACTTTTGACGTTTTAAAAAATTCATCATTGCCCAGCCCTTTTTCTTGCGTAACGTTAGTTATAGATTTTCCATCGTATCTGAATAATCCATAGCCATTATTGCCAAACCAAAGGTTTTCGTTTTTGTCTTCTAATAAACCACGAACTGCCGGGCCTGCTAAACCTTTTGCAGTAAGCCAGGTAAAAATTTTGCCATCGTAGCGGCATACGCCCATGCTTTGCGTGCCAAACCAAACATTCCCTTTTTTATCTTTAAGGATGCAATAAACACTGTAAGGGGTGAGGCGATTGGACGGAACCGGAGGTTGTGCATGGTCAGTTTTAGGTAATGGTAAATAGATAAGCGATTTACCGTTGTAGCGATAAACTCCTCCTGCTGCCGCGAACCACAGATCGCCCGGCTCTATTTTCCAATCTTTATCGGAGCTGCCGTCTGAAAAGATTTTAGAGGCTTTAGGTGAGTTCGTTAAATGAGTTTACCTTTTTAAAAGTAGAATCATTGTCACTTAGAGTACAAAGGCAATCGCATCTCAACTAAGCGGTTGGAAGATTGTAAGAATAAAGAAATAGAGTGAGTGATGATTACTAAGCAAAGTTAGGCACCAGGAACAACACAAGGCAAGGAACTACGGCATAAACACAACCCTCTACACCATCCAACATTTATTCCGTTCCTCCTTGCATTTAGTTTTTCCTTACGCCTGTATGGGCACCATAATCATTCATTCACTTAAACACAAATTATGAAGAAAACACAGTAAGAAATGCGCCAAGAGTGCGCCAAATTAAGACAGTTCAAGCTTAAATGTGCAGAAATGCATGTAACTTGCTGTCTAAGGACGTTATTAACTAAATAGAATCTATAATCTGCATTTAAAGCTTGCAGAGGCATATAACAGCATAAAAAAAGCCTCTCAGATTACTCTAAGAGGCTAAGTTAAGTGTGGTATCAGCTGGGATCGAACCAGCGACACAAGGATTTTCAGTCCTTTGCTCTACCGACTGAGCTATGATACCGCTCCGTTTAAGGTTTGCAAATGTAGCGTTTTTTTTATTTTCAGAAAGTATTTTTTTCATTTTAAATTGTAATTATGTAGTAACACAGCGTAGTTTAGTCTTCTGCTATTGAAAGTCAGGCGTTTAAGAATAAAATTATTCTTGATTATTTTTTTCAACTTATCAGCCCTTGCAACGTTAAAACAATTCCATACTTTAGCTTTAAATTACTATGCACGCATAATATAATGATTGGACAAGTTATATTTATCATCATTTTACTGGCTGCTGTTTATCTGTTTGGTAAAAACGTAGCAAAAGTACGGCGCAATATATTATTAGGCAGGGATACCAATAGGTCAGATGATTCGGCCAGGCGCTGGAAAGTGATGGCTAAAGTGGCCCTTGGTCAAACCAAAATGGTAAAGCGCCCCGTTGCAGCTATTATGCATTTCTTTATTTACATAGGGTTTGTAATTATTAACCTGGAAGTACTGGAGATAATGATAGATGGGATATTTGGTTCGCACCGTATATTCTCTGAGCCATTAGGCAGCCTTTATGGTTTGCTGATAGGCAGCTTTGAGATACTGGCCCTGCTGGTGCTGGTAGCATGTGTAGTTTTCCTTGCACGGCGTAATATGCTGCGTTTAAAGCGCTTTAACGGCATAGAGATGACCGCCTGGCCAAAGTCTGATGCAAATTACATCCTCACAATTGAAATACTGCTCATGGTAGCCTTCCTGACCATGAACGCAGCTGATTATAAATTACAATTGTTACATTTTGGTCATTATACTGAAGCGGGGAGTTTTCCAGTAAGTACTTTAATAGGGCCGCTATTGCCAACTGGTGCTAATGCATTAGCAACTATTGAGCGGGTTTGCTGGTGGTTTCACATCATTGGGATACTGACATTCTTAAATTACCTGCCATATTCCAAGCACTTTCATATTTTGCTGGCGTTCCCAAATACGTGGTATTCTAATCTGCATAAAAAAGGGGAGTTCACCAACATGGCATCAGTTACCAGCGAGGTAAAAGCAATGCTTGATCCATCTTTTGTGCCCGAAGCTACAGCGGTAAGCCGCTTTGGTGCTAAAGATGTAACTGACCTTACCTGGAAGAACCTGATGGAAGCATATACTTGTACCGAGTGTGGAAGGTGCACAGCGGTTTGCCCGGCAAATATTACAGGTAAGCTGCTATCGCCCCGCAAAATAATGATGGATACCCGCGACAGGCTGACCGAGGTAGGTAATAATATAGATAAGCATGGCAAGGATTATACAGACGATAAGGCTTTGTTGGATAACTACATTACCCGAGAAGAATTATGGGCCTGTACAACTTGTAATGCCTGTGTGGAGGCCTGTCCGGTGAACATTAACCCGCTTGAAATTATAACAGAAATGCGCAGGTACTTAGTGATGGAAGAATCACAGGCACCGGCAAGTCTTAATAATATGTTCGGCAATATGGAGAATAATGGCGCTCCATGGAAATACAG
>NZ_JAQBOI010000009.1 GCF_028288105.1 Mucilaginibacter sp.
AACCGGGTTTAATAATTTATTTAATCGTGCTATATTATTAATAGCTTCTTCCGCATTAGCTTCTTCCCCTTGCATAAATAGCTCGTAGCCACCATGCTGATGATAATCAATATGTTCATCGCCAAGGTTTTGGCGTAAACGCTGCAAGCCACGCCATTTATAATTAGCGAGCCGTGCAACCTCTTCTTCAGATGAGTGTTTAAGCGCTTCTAATTGCTCCGAAACCGTCCCGAAACAGGCGAAACCGGCGTTTTTTGTACTGGCCCCGCTTGGTAAAAAACCACGCTCTAAAACCAAAACCTTCAAATTTGGTTCCCGTGTTTTTAAATACAAGGCGGCGCTAAGGCCTACAATGCCGCTGCCAATAATAATTACATCGGCATTATCAATCAACGCGCTACGTTCCCAGTATGAAAAATTGCTTGGCATATATTTCAAATGTAGTACTTTTCACTTTGAACTTTCTACCTTCAACTTAGAACTGGAATGCTTTTTGAAATAGAACTTTATATAAAACTATTGAAAAATGATAAACCTATTATTCGTTTCCTATAATTCTGCTTTGCTGCTCATGATAGTGATAGCACTGGTGAGCTTTATTGTGCAATGGCGTTTTAAAAGTAAATTTAAACAATATTCAGAAATGCCTTTGTTATCCGGCCTATCCGGCAAGGATGTGGCCGAGCGCATGCTGAAAGATAACGGCATATATGACGTACGGGTAATTTCTGTTGAAGGCCAATTAACCGACCACTACAACCCCGCAGATAAAACCGTTAATCTTAGTCCGGATGTTTACCACAGCCGTAGTATCGCGGCCGCGGCCGTTGCTGCTCACGAGTGTGGCCATGCGGTACAACATGCAAAAGCTTATAGCTGGTTAAGCTTCCGTTCGGCAATGGTGCCGGTGGTAAATGTGGCATCAACATTAACCCAATGGACGCTGATGATTGGTATTATGCTGTTGTTTTTTACACATAACCCTTATGTACTGGCAATTGGTGTTGCTGCTTTGGCATTAGTAACCTTGTTTAGCTTTATTACCCTGCCGGTTGAGTTTGATGCCAGCCAGCGCGCGTTAGCATGGTTGGATAATAACTACACCATTATGCAAACCCGCCAGGAACACGAGCAGGCAAAAGATGCCCTTTGGTGGGCCGCCATGACCTATGTTGTTGCTGCCTTAAGTGCCCTGGCTACACTGGTATACTACGCCTCGTTCCTGTTTAACAGAAGGAACTAAGCCGCTTAAACGCACTCTTTAGACAGGAATCAAAACAATATTAAATCGCCTCAAAATAATAGGGGCGGTTTTTTTATGTGTACTTGTAACACTTTGTTTTGCTGCATCGTCATTATATCATGAAAAAATATATACTACTGTGTCTGAGTATAATATTATCCTTACAGGCATGCAAAAAAGATAAAAATAGCGAGGGCATAATTGTACCACCCGATCCTATAGAAACCACGCCCGTAACGGGCGAAACACAACCATCATCTGCCAATATTGTGTACCGCACGTTAAATATGAGGGTTGGCTACAAGAAACACATTTTCCTGGATGCGAATGCAGATGGCACAACAGATATCAGTTTTTCCAGTGTACTTATTATGCACGACGGCAAGCAGCATTTATACCTGTCTGCTTATGGCAAAACCAATACCAGTAACAAAATATTTGTAAAAAAAGGGGAAGAACTGGTGAATGGCAGCTTATGGGCATACCCATTTAATAAAGATGAAACCATTGAACCAACAGAAACAAATGAAGTTAAGTGGACTGCCAATCAGCAAAAAGCATCTATTATGAGCGTTGTTTCAACCGGTTCGCAAACCGATGTTGAAGGCCTTTGGGCAAATAAAACAGAAAAATATTTAGGCTTTGCCCTCAAAATAAATGGTGAACCCTACTTCGGCTGGATAAAGCTTAGCCACGATACTACCACAGACGAGATCGTATTTAGCGATTACGCTTACAGCAAAATACCCGGCGGTAATATTATTGCCGGAGAAAAATAGCTTTTTTTAGTTTAACTAGTTTAGTGTTGAAAGGCTGCCCCAGGGTAGCCTTTTTTATCCCCCCAACTCCTTGTGAGTTGCACACAATCAATGCCATATTGTGTTATGTTTAATCATGGCATCAAACGAAACTGATAAAGACTGGCGTTTTAGGCTGCACGAGATCATTTATGAATCAAACACTCGTGCGGGGAAGGCATTTGATGTAGCCCTGCTGATAGCCATTTTTACAAGCATTATTGTAGTGATGCTGGATAGTGTGGAAAGCATCCATCAACAACACGGGCAGCTTTTAAAATATGTTGAATGGGGGTATACCATACTATTTACCATAGAATATACTCTGCGGTTAATTAGCATCAGGCGGCCTATAAGTTATGTTATTAGCCCGTTAGGCATAATTGACCTGATAGCGTTGATACCGTCCTACCTGAGTATCTTTTTTATCGGTGCGCAATCATTATTAGTGTTTAGGGCACTTAGGCTGTTGCGGGTTTTCCGGATCTTTAAGCTGAGCCGTTTTTTAACTGAGATAAATTTTCTAACTGTTGCCTTGAAAGGCAGCCTGCGAAAGATCAGCATATTCCTGCTTACAGTTTTATCGCTTACGGTTATCCTGGGCTCTATTATGTATTTGGTTGAGAAGCGCGAAAATGGCTTTACAAACATTCCCGAAAGTATTTACTGGGCAATTGTTACCATTACTACAGTTGGTTATGGGGATATTTCCCCGGTTACGCCAATGGGCAAGTTTGTAGCTTCTATAGTAATGCTGATTGGTTATGCTATTATAGCGGTACCCACCGGGATCTTAACTCATGACCTTGCAATAGCTGCCCGCCAGAAAAAAGAGTTACCCGAAGCCTGCCCTACCTGCGGCCGCGAAGGGCACGATAGCGACGCCACCTTTTGTAAATTTTGTGGGTCGGCGCTTTTATAAAAGCCCGAAATGTGCATTTAAATCAAAATAAATAACATTTACATGTAGCGTTAGGTCCAAAGCCTGCGTATTGGCATTAATCGTTCTATTGATTTTTGCATTACAACGTATTGCATATGCCTGCGTAAGACAGCCGGCCAGCTTCTTTAAAGGCAGAATAATCTTTAGTTTGATTGTTGTTTAGAAAAGGCTGCCTTAGGGCAGCCTTTTTGCTTATATCTACTTAAATAAAAAAGCCCCAACATTTCTGTCGAGGCATATAAAAATCTTGGTTGCTATATCTTAGTTAAGCCTATATGGCGCTATTAAATAAAATTCGGGGATCTGTACGTTGAATACTGAATTATCCAGCAGGCGTTCCATCTGGTACTCACCTTTCATGCTACCCATATCTGTTTTAAGGTTACAACCGCTCACATATTCGTGCGAATTACCGGGCTCAATTATTGGCTGCAGGCCTACAACGCCCTCACCTTCTACTTCGCGTTTAGCGCCGTTAGAGTCAAAAATATACCAGTGCCGGCTTACCAAACGTACGGCATAATTACCCATATTTTCAATGCTCACTTTATATGCGAACATAAAATGATCATTCATTGGGTTAGAATATTCGGGTTGGTAAATTGTTTCAACTGAAACCTTAACACCTTCAGTTATGGTAGTAGCCATTGCTTTGTTGTCTGTTTATATTCAAATATATATTTTACAAACAAATATTACGCCATTTCAAAAGCATATTTTTTGTCAACTTCGCCTAATATATCCATAATCTCATCTACGGTACCGGCTGTTACCAGCCTCATGCGGTATTCTTTAAAGTCGGGCACGCCTTTAAAATAGTTGCTGTAATGGCGGCGCATTTCAAAAATACCTGTACGCGGGCCTTTCCATTCCATTGATTTTTCGAGATGGGTTTTGCAAACCTCTATACGCTCGGCAATGGTTGGTTTATCTAAATGCTCGCCGGTTTTAAAGAAATGCTTAACCTCGCGGAAGATCCACGGGTAACCTATAGCCGCACGGCCTATCATCATACCATCTACCCCATACTCCATGCGCCAGTTGGCTGCTTTCTCGGGCGAATCGATATCACCGTTACCAAAAATCGGGATCTGTATCCGCGGGTTCTTTTTGATCTCGCTTATCAGGGTCCAGTCGGCAACACCTTTATACATTTGCGAACGGGTGCGGCCATGAATGGTTAGCGCCTTTATACCTACATCCTGCAGGCGTTCGGCAACTTCGTAAACATTTTTTGTATTATCATCCCAGCCAAGGCGGGTTTTTACAGTAACGGGCAAATGGGTAGCTCCAACAACCGCTTTGGTCATGGCAACCATTTTATCAATATCCTGCAGTAAACTTGCACCGGCACCACGGCAGGCAACCTGTTTAACCGGGCAACCGTAATTGATATCCATCAGATCTGGCCCTGCTAATGAGGCTATTTCGGTAGCTTCGCGCATATGGTCGATATCACTACCGAAGATCTGAATGCCTATTGGGCGTTCGTATTCAAAGATGTCGAGCTTTTGGCGGCTTTTAGCAGCATCGCGTATCAGTCCCTCGGATGAAATAAACTCCGTGTACATCATATCCGCGCCGTTTTGCTTGCATACATAACGGAAAGGCGGATCGCTCACGTCCTCCATCGGTGCCAGCAGCAGCGGGAACTCCCCTAAATCAATATTTCCTATTTGTACAGACATGGCTTATATTTAAGCGCTGCAAAAATACAAAATTTAAGCTATATGATGAAAAGCGCTGTAAGTCAAATGTCCCCGGGAAAGCAACTCCTACTTTTTATAGTAATATTTATGGGGATATTTACTGCATTTAACATATTAGGGATAATAGCGGTCGGCTTAATTTATGGCTTTGACCTGATAGTTGATATTGCCCATTTAAATTTTAGCAACCCGCAAAGTATACCCGCCTTATATATTTTACAGATAGTAACTACCACCATCCCCATTTTTGCTACCCCAATTATTTTTGCTTATTGGGTAGTGAAAGATCCCCAAGAGTATGTTAAACCATCATTCCGTTTCCCGTGGGTGCTGTTTGTTGTCGCTTTTTTTGTGATGCTGGTATCATCGCCATTAATAGAGTTTTTGAGCAACGTTAACCAGCAATTGGTTTTACCAAAATGGCTAAACGGACTGGAGAAATGGATGAAGGAGAGTGAAGAAAGCGCCCGCCGGGTTACCATGGCCATATTGCAAATGAATACCCTTTGGGATTGCATTAAAAACTTGATACTGATAGGCTTTTTAACCGCCGTTGCCGAGGAGTTTATGTTTCGTGGTGGCTTACAAACCATAATGGCCCGGTTAACGAAGAATATACACGCCGCCATTTGGATAACAGCCGCCCTTTTCAGTGCCTTCCATATGGAGTTTTATGGCTTTTTACCCCGCCTGCTGCTTGGCGCACTGTTTGGTTATTTTGTTGCTTATAGCGGCAGTATATGGCCGGCGGTTTGGGGGCATTTTTTAAATAATGGCACAGCTGTAGTAGCAACTTACTTGTATCAAAAAAAGCATATTAAACTAAACCCCGATGCTACGGATGTATTTAGTTGGTGGCAGTATCTATTTAGCCTGATAATTATTATAATTTTGCTGATAGTTTATAAAAAGGTAGCATTGGGCAAAAAGCAGGTCCCTGTATTAAATGGAGAAGAACTGGGTTAAAATTTATACTTCATCAAACTTTTATGAGTCTGAAATTGTGAAGCAGGTACTTACCGGGTACCAGATAGATGCCGTATTGCTTAACCGGCAGGCATCATCGCATCAGGCTTTTGGCGATATTGAAGTATATATTCACCAGGAAAACTTTGGCCGTGCTATCGAAATAATGATACTGAACCAAATTAATTTATGAAGACACGCGCCATAACGGGCTTTTTTTTTACAATAGTGATGCTGGGGTCGTTTTTACTGGGTTACCAGGTATTCGCCGCCTTTTATTTAGTACTTAGCTGCTTTTGTTTATATGAATTTTATTCCCTTATTAAAAAGGACACAGCAACTCCAAATATCCCCGTTGGGATACTAAGCGGTGTATTACTTTTTAGTGGGGCGGCACTACTTAACTATTCGGGCATGCTCACTCTTCCGGCTTTAAATGATCATCATTTAGCCTATTTACTGTTGTTTTTGCTGGTATTAAGTATTAGCCTGGTTTTTATACGGGAGTTATTCAAAATATCCGTAGCACCATTTGCCAATATTGCCTATACGTTGGTGGGGATGGCTTTTGTGATCGTGCCCTTCAGCTTTTTTCATGCGCTGGCCTATATTAACAATCAGGGCTTTAACTTTCACATCCCGATGGCATTTTTATTAATGCTTTGGGCTAACGATACCGGTGCCTACCTGGTAGGCCTAAGTATTGGCCGTACCAAACTTTTTGAGCGCCACTCCCCTAAAAAAACATGGGAAGGTTTTATTGGCGGTGTAGTTATCAGCGCGGGCGTAGGTTATATCATTAGTTTATATTTCCCAGAACTGGATTGGAAGCACTGGATGAGCGTTGGGATACTTATCTCCTGCTTTGGTACACTGGGCGATCTGGTAGAATCTATGTTTAAACGCAGCATAAATGTAAAGGACTCCGGCACTATACTGCCCGGCCACGGCGGCTTACTGGATAGGTTTGACGGGCTATTACTTGCCGCCCCTATTGTATATACTTACTTATACTTCGTTGTAAATGCTTAATTTTGTAGAAACTTATTACCCTATATATGACTTTTCATAAAGAAGGATATACATCACTTGCCTTAACAGTGCTGTTCATATTTGTATTGAACGCGCTAATCTCATTTTATTTCCCCGATGCTCATGTTGTAAAGTGGATAGTTTATATCCTGTCGTTTTTACTGTTTGTAACTATTGTACAGTTTTTTCGCAGCCCTGTTTTACATATCAGCGCAGAAGAATCGCAGGTGCTTTGCCCTGCAGATGGCAAAGTGGTGGTAATTGAAGAAACGGAAGAAACCGAATTTTTTAAAGACAGGCGCATACAGTTATCTGTGTTTATGTCGCCGGTTAATGTACACGTAAACCGTAACCCTATAAGTGGTGTTGTAAAATATTTTAAATATCACCCGGGTAAATACCTGGTGGCATGGCACCCAAAATCATCAACTGAAAACGAGCGTACCACGGTTGTAACCGAAAACAGCGAAGGCACCCAGATATTATTCCGCCAGATAGCGGGAGCGCTTGCCCGTCGTATTGTATGGTATGTTAAAGAGGGCGATGTAGTTGAACAGGGCCAGCAATTTGGCTTTATTAAATTTGGATCGAGGGTTGATATTTTCCTTCCATTAGGCACCAAAATTAATGTAGAACTTAATCAGGTAGTAAAAGGCGGTCGTACTGTATTGGCCGAATTATTAAATAACGTAGCATTGCCATCTGAAACTTCGGATGTGGTTGAAACAACACATATCCCCGATGTTGAAAAATCATTATCTGACGAGCATGGCGAACCAACACTGGTTATTGAGCACGATCTGGAAAAAGAGCAACCTGCCGAAAAACCGGTAGCTAAAGCAGCTCCTGCCAAGAAACCAGTTGCAGCTGCCAAGCCAAAACCAACCACCGCAGCAAAATCAACTACGGCAGCAAAACCGAAAACGGTTAAGAAAAGCGAAAAAAAATAATTTATCAAAATACAAAAAAGCCCCTATGCAATTACATAGGGGCTTTTTTTATGGTCGATAATGTACCTTATCTCTTTTCTACCCTGTCATAAAACCCGCCGAACGAATTATTCTTCACAGCATCTTCGTTAAAGAAATCGCCGGGGAAGCCCAATTCTATCTTGCTGGCATCATTAAGTTTTTGGATGTGTGCCGGGCTTAATATCACATCAATTGTTTTTAGGTTATCTTTCAACTGGTCAACCTTGGTGGCGCCAACAATTGGGATACAGCTAAAACCTTTGCTCATTGTCCACTGCAATGCAACGTGGCTTTCAGATACGCCAAGCTCCTGCGCAACTTCCATCACTACTTTGGTAATGTTTTCGCTGCGCGCGTCCAGGCGTTTGCTATCGGCTTTTATGCGGCCTTTATCTCCTTTTAGATATTTACCTGTTAATGCGCCGCCTGCCAGTGGCGCCCATGGCGTAACCGTCATTCCAAAATGTTTGGCCATTGGGATCAATTCACGTTCGGCGGTGCGGGCCAGCAGGCTGTATTCTACCTGCAGGGCTATAAACTGGCTCCAGCCCATTAGTTCGGCAAGGGTGTTACCCTTGGCTACTACCCAGGCAGGGGTATCGCTGATGGCAGCATAGGTTATTTTGCCTTGTTTTATCAAGTCATCCATAGCGCGCAGCACTTCATCAATCGGGGTAATATTATCCCAAATGTGCAGGTACAGCACATCTATAAAATCTGTTTTTAAACGTTTCAGGCTATCCTCTATACTGCGCATCATATTCTTGCGATTGTTGCCGCTTGCGTTGGGGTTGGTAATATTATCTTTTAAGCTGTATTTGGTGGCCAGCACAAAGTAATCGCGATCCTGGTTGGCTATATAGTCGCCAATTATCTTTTCGCTGGTGCCCAGCTTGTATATATTGGCGGTATCCAGGAAGTTGCCACCTGCGTTAGCGTAGGCATCCATGATCTCGAAGCTGGTGGCAGCATCGGCTCCCCATCCGCCTTCGGTCCCAAAACCCATTGTGCCTAAACAAAGCTCGGATACCTTTAATCCTGATCGGCCTAATAATTTATAATTCATGGTAGTAGTAGTTTTTTTAAGATGAACGCTGTAAGCAAAACTCCTGTTTTAAAAGCTCAAATAAAAATGCTTTGTAAACAATAGCTGCAAGCCAATTGTAAATATATTAAACATACCATCATGAAGATCATCACCCTGCATAAACCTGTTAATATTAACGAGCTTTTTACCCATCTGCAAGAAAGACTGAACCCAATCTTTCAAAAGCAAAGGCAAAGCGATATAAGTTTTAACATAGCCAATGCCCCTAACGGCATTGAGATAAGCTACCCTAAGCTGTATGAAGGTATTTTGTTTACCATTACGGTACAGGGCGATCAGCTTTGGATAACCCGCAACGAGCATTATGTAGATGACATTAACTCCATTACCGTTGAATCTATCCTGAACAGCTTGTTTGATGATATATCCGGCGGGCAGGGTACGGATTTGCTGCAGGAGGGATAATATTACTATTTATACATACACTATTTACTCACCCCGACTACGCTACGCTGCTCGACCCTCTCTGCTGCGCAAAGAGGGTAAGAGAAATTAAGGTTTATATAAATAAACAAAAAAGCCCTCTTTGTTTTTTCAAAGAGGGCTTCATATTAAAATTCTTACGCTTATCCGTAGATCCAGCTAAATTTATACTCCAGCATTGGGTTCTTCATACGTTCGGCAACGCGTAGTAAACGGTTTGGCAGGTTCATGATATAATCACGTGCTTTTTCGCCATCTTCTTTTAGGTCCATAACGCTTTCTATATGCCAGTCTTCTATTAGTTCCTTTAATATATCAACATAGTCGATAGCTGTATAAATACCCAAGCGTTCTGCAGCATCAGTAAAGTGGCCGAATGTCTGGCCAATCTTCAAACCAACTTCGCGAAGGAAGTGGGCCGGCATAACAATTTTTTTACGCATCATATCCTCAAAAGCCAACATGGCCTCATTAGGGTCAACCTCAAATATTTTTTCAATAAAATATTTGTAAGCTTTTGCGTGGCGTGCCTCATCGCCGGCAATTACGCCACACATTTTAGATAGCAATGTATCGCCATCTTTTTTAGCCTGCGATGCCACCCTGCGGTGAGATACGTTTGTAGCCAGTTCCTGGAAAGATGTGTATATAAAGTTACGATAAGGGTCGTGGCCGGTGCCAATATCAAACCCATCGGCAATTAAATATTGGGTAGATACCTCCATAGCGCGCATATTAACACGGCCAGATAGGTATAAGTATTTATTAAGCAGGTCGCCGTGGCGGTTTTCTTCAGCAGTCCAGTGGCGTGTCCATTTCATCCAGCCACCTTCTTCATTATCAGATACACCTTCAACCATGGTTAACCACGATTCGTAGGTAGGCAATGCTTCTTCGGTGATCGTATCACCTATAAGTACAGCAACAAGGTCATATGATAAACCCCGGGCGCTTTCCTGCATTTCTTTTATCTCGCTAAAAAACGTATCCCTTGAAGCATCAGGCAAAAAGTCTGATGGTTGCCATATTGTATCAATGGGTTTCAAATATTCGTTCATCTTCTCCAGCATGAACTTTTCAATATGACCCATTACCTCTTTGCGTTTTTCTTCGAAAAATTTCATAGTACCTTATTAGTGAGCAAAGTTAATAATTAATGTCAATATTATTTCGCGCCTGTATAATCAATAGCCTGTTTCATACAATCAGACAGGGTATTAATTGACGGCGGGCCGTTAAATATAGAAAAATTGGTGTTGTAATCCCACATTATTCCGGGTATACCCATGGCCTTTAAATTTTTACGTACCGAGTTTATATATCGGCAACGGCTATCTGCATCGGCATATTTATTATATACACCATACTCGCCGCATAATATAGGAACATCATATTTAGCTCCCCAGTTTTTAATAATTTGCAATTTATCATGTACCGATTGCTCGTTGCCATCGGTTTTGTATTGATAATAATTATTTTCGCCCCAGGTACCTTTTACCTTGGGGTTTATAGCAGGGTATGTTTTTGCATCATAAGAGAACGGCACCCCTGTGGTTGCTACCTGGTTGCCCACCCAACCGGGCCCCCTGATGAGTAAAAAAGAAGGGCTCGTAAAAATGAAAAGTGTAAATAATATTTTCATCGGCCAGCCTTTCCGTACGGCTTAACTCGTAAATACTATTAAAGTTTGATGCGCCTACTATTAATGTTCTTTTTTTGTCTACTTTTCTAATAGCAGTTACAATATTATACGCGGCATCTTTCCACACTTTAGGGTTCATGTGGGGTGGCTCATTGTATAATTCAAAGAAAACCTTTTCCGGGCTTTCCCGTATATACCGCTTAGTTAATTTAAGCCATTGGTTAATGATCTTTGGCGTTTCAGTTAAATAGTTACTATCGTTAAGATTCCCGTAATGATAATCAATAATTAGCTTTAAGCCATATGTATTACATTGTTCCAAAACTTCATCAATATGAGTAAATACTTTCTCAACCATAATTTTATTAGTTTCGAAGTATGCAAAAGCAACCGGGAGCCTGATGCTCTTAAAACCTAACTTTTTAATTAACTCGAAGTCGGTATTCTTTATAGGTTTTATACTCAAAATGTCCTTATTCCAGGTTTGTTCCAACCATGATATGCTAATCCCATTATCCAGGCTTTTTGCCCGCTTAAACGCCGTTTGCCTTTGGGTTAAGGGGGGTGGATTGCTTTTTGCATTAACACGTTGCATAATTATAATTAATATTATAATAAGCAGGTTTGTTAACAGTTTCGGAAATGTATTTTTGAGAGTTGTGTTTTCCAATATCTTAATAGTTATTAAGAGCTGATCTTATATTATAATTTAAGGATACAAAATGTTTGTTCAAATTTCAAAGGAAGAATATCAAAGAGAGATATCAAAAAAAGCATGGTATCAAACTAATAACATAATCTGGACAATTATATTTCTATATCCCATATTCAGCATCGTTGATTTTATATTTGCTAATAGTATTTGGCTGCAGTTTTTTATTATAAGGATCATTACAGTGATGATCATTTATGGTTTAAATGCATTTTTTCAAAGCAGGAAATATAATTACCGTACCCTGCTGCACATAACCTTTTTCCTGCTCTCGGTAACATCGGCCATTTTATGTAATATAGTTAATATACAGCAGGCAACTACCTACTATTTAATTTTTGCCACCATAATATTATTTTTAAATCTACAGGTTTTTTGGGAGCCTATTCATTCTATTATACAAACCTTAATAGCCTTGTTGCTTCTTGCTGTATTTTATAATGTTTTGAATGAGTATTCTTTAGACCTTGTTATCAGCAATGGCGGCCAAATGTTTTTCATTATCGCGTTTATATCATGCTTAATACCCAATGCCCGTTATAAGGTTATTGCCCGCGATGTACGCTCACAAATATTGATCGAAAAATCTAACGAGCAGCTTAAAGAGCAAAACCACGATATTAACGAGAAAAATAATATTATAGACAGTCAGTATGAACAGCTGCGCAAGCTGGATGACCAAAAGAACAGCTTTATAAATATTGCCGGCCATGATCTTAAAAACCTTATTGGTTCTATTGTAATGAGCAATAACATGCTTAGGGAAGAAGATTACCGCTTAAGTGCCGACCAAAAAGATTATACCAGCTACATTGCAGAATCGGCCGATAAAATGCAGTACATGCTTAATAAGCTGATGGATGTTAAAGAGATAGAATCGCCTGAGATGAAATTCAATATGGAGATCTTTGATATTAACACCGAGGTTATACATATATATAAAGGCCTGATAGAAACCGCCCAGATGAAGAACATCCATCTGATTGATAATATTCTAAAATTACCCCTTCACGTAAAACTGGATAAGGTTTTTGTTGGCCAGGTGTTTCAAAACCTGTTATCAAACTCTATAAAGTTTTCGCAAACCAACAACAATATAAAAATTGTTACCAGCCTGCAGCGCCAAAAATTTGTTTTCGAAATTATTGATGAGGGCGTTGCTATTGGGCAGGAAGAGCTGGATATGATGTTCAATAAGCTAAAAACGCTTAATGATGCATCGGGCACTATAGAAAGCAAGCTTGGCCTGGGTCTTTCAATTGCTAAGCTAATGACAAAAGAACTTGGCGGTGAGCTAAGTTACCGCAGTGACGATAACGGAAATTATTTTAGAGTAGAATTTTACGTAATAAACTAACGCTTATATCTGATGAAGAGACTTTTAACCTTACTGGCTTTTATATTACTTGGTACAGCTTCGTTCGCCCAAACTGTTATGTCGTTCAAAGCCATGGGGCATAATGATGACGAGCCTATATTTGGTATGAGCGGTGCCACATCCTTTTATTTTAAGATCACACCACAGTATGAAGTAACCGGGAGTAAACTGGTTATTTACTTTGAACCGTCGCAGGCCTTGATACGTGACAGGTCATACATCAATTTATTTGTTGGGTCAAAACCAGTATACAGTGCCCGTTTAACAAAAGACTCTATTCAAAAAATATCTTTAACCCTTACAAAGGCCGATGTATCTGCCGATAATTACCTTAAGATAACGCTTAAAACCCTGTTAACCATTACAGATGATCCCTGCCGCGATCTGGACAACCCGGCTATGTGGTTAAAAATCAAAAACTACTCTTACTTATCGTTAGTAAAAAGCAATAAAAACTTTTTCAATAATATAAACATCAGTAATTGTTTCGATTCTAAAACAGCTATTATATACAACTCTAATCCATCTTTACATGATCTTAAGGCGGTTGCATGGGCGTATGCAAGACTAAAAAAAACCCAAACAAAAAACATTGGCGTATTTGAAATAAGCAAACTACCAGATAGCGTACATAACTACATTATGGTTGGTTCTATGCCAACCCTTCGTGATGATAAACGCTCTCTGGTAAAAGTTAGTCCGCAAGCCAACCAGGGTTTATTATACCTGCATAAGTCACTTGCTACCGTAGTTGACACAGTTACCCGCATGGTTAATGTAAAGGGTAAGCTTACGCCGGTTAAAACGGTATCGCAAGAGATTGTGCCTACCGAGGTCTTGTTTGTTACCGGTGGCGATGACGCCGGCTATGAAAAAGGCATTACCACATTAGGTAATATGAACGTGCTAAATTCAACATTTGGCGATTACCTGCTGGTAAATAAAGCGCAAAACACATTCTTTAAAACTACTGACGAAAACCGCTCTAAACTATCGTTAAAGCAAATTGGCGGTGTTAGCGATTTTTTATCGGGTATAGGTTCGTTAAAAAGCGCGTTTAACTTTAAGAATAGCGATTTTAGCTTTACCCCTAAAGAGGTAGAGATACGTATAGTTGCTAATTATAGCAGCTTAAACCCCGGCGACCGTGGCTTCTTCAACATTTACCTTAACGGTTTATTGCTAAGCAGCGAAAAACTGGATGCATCCGGCAAATTAAACACATCGGTTACCATTAACAGATATCAACACCACAAATACAACACGCTGGAGGCCGAGTTTAGGTTTTATCCTAACAACGGTAACTGTAAAAACAGCTTCACCAATTTTTTTGCCGAAATTGATGTTGACAAATCATACCTGGAATCGAAAAACCCGTTCATAACAAGCGATCTAAGTTTTTACCAATACCCCGAAGCATTTAACAGCGGTACAACCCGTATTGTAGTATCAAAGAAATTTGCTAAATATGCTGCAGGTGCAATGGGCGAAATTATTTATGAGTTGAACAACAATATCAACGCTAATAACTTCCCCGAGTTTATGTACTCTTCTGATGTGTTACATTCCCCATCAGAGTTAAAGAAGAATAACATCATTGCCCTGTTAGCTAAAGATGACCCTTTATTAAACGAGTTTCCGGATGCACCTGTTAAGTTTAACAAAAACTTCAGGCTGTACAATACCGATAATAATACGGTCGTGTACTCGCTGTCTGATACCACATCTAACGGTTTGGCGCAGATCTTCTACGGGCGAAGCAACAATGCAACACTGGTATTAACCGCAACGGGCCAGCACTTATCTGAAGCTTTCCTGGCCGCATCAAAATCAATTACCGAGCAGCTTTCAACGCTAAGCAGCAACGTTTGTATATCTGATGTTAACAATAACAAGTACCTCTTTAATATAAATAAATCAAGCGAGAACCTGGAGTATATTGACACCAAGAGTGCGCTTACCCGTTTCTGGGATAGCTATAACCTGTACATCTTATTAGGTATACTGGTGCTTATCCTTTTGTCATTCCTTTACATACGTTCAAGGGTTCAAAAATCGCAGGACCTGTTTAATGACTAAGGTTTCGGGCGGGGCGCTAAATTTAAATTATATAGTAGTTTTTTCATGAGTATATCAATTCCTGAATTGTTGACTAATGATGGGTTTATCACAGCAGGTGAACGTGATGCAATTGAAAAATATTCAGTTGAATCTGGTTTATCCTTCATCAAGATAGCGCTCACTTTAGGATATATCTCACGTAAAAATTACGACAGATCTATACTTAACGCCGGCTATCATATTCATGAGGCCCCCCGAAAGGAAGCCTACGATACCCGGGTTTTAAGCAAGATAGACCTGAACTTTGCGCACGAGCGCTTAGCCATGCCGCTACGGATAGAAAACAATAAGGTGGTATGTTTAATGGCTTCGCCTGATGATACGCTATTTATAGATTTTATCCGGTTCACTTATGATCTTGAACCACATATAATCATAGCATCCGATATGGATATCACCTGGCTCAGCAATAAGCTTTTGGGCGATAAATACATTAAATCGGCAGTGTTTGAGCTAATGAAGCGCGACCCTGATAGTTCGGCGGTGGTTACCTTCTCAACCGCTCAACTGATATTTATTTTTGTATTACTTGGAATAGTTACCATAGGCCTCATCTTAAGCTTTAAGAACACATCCATTATTATCAACGTTCTCATTAGTTCGTTCTTTTTGGTGGCTATAATATTTAAGCTGTTTTTGGCGCTTGTTGGTTCAAGGTTCGAGCTGCACCAGGCCGTTACCAAAGATGACCTGAAACTTGTTTATGATGACGACCTACCCATTTACACCATATTACTACCGGTATATAAAGAAGATAAGCTGATAAAAAAGCTGATCTGGAACCTGCAATCGATAGATTACCCGCGCCATAAGCTTGATATTAAACTACTGATAGAAGAGGACGACGATAAAACCTTTAACGCCGTAAAAAACCTGGATTTCCCTGCCATATTTGAGGTAATAGTGGTGCCTTTTCACATGCCTAAAACCAAACCAAAGGCATGTAACTACGGCCTGCACTTTGCGCGCGGCAAATATCTAACCATTTACGATG
>NZ_JAQBOI010000028.1 GCF_028288105.1 Mucilaginibacter sp.
GTACCTATATCACCGTATATTATTCCTAAACTAATAAGCAGCCCGGAGGCTGATAGTTTCTGCAGATCTTTATGATTTGACACTCTATTTTAAAAAGGATACAAAACTATTAAAAAAATCCATTTACAACTTAAACTATAATGAATCGTATAAGTCAGATAATAAACTAATAAAAACGTATTTTGTTAAAATTTGTTAAAACTATTTAATAAATTCATAACTATATCAATTGGTGAGCGCATTATTTATACTTTTGCAAAGAATATTTTAATATGGGTCGAAAATTTACTTTTGTTAATTCCTGGTTTACCGTAATTGCACTTGCAATAGCGGTGAATTTTGCGTTTGCGAAAGGGGTTATAGCGCAAAAGAGCGATACATCGTATATTAAAACGCTAAAAACAAAGTCTTCGAAAACATCATACCTTAAAAACGGCTTGCATTTAGCCTTACCACCATTAAAGCCAAATGCTGTTTCGACCGCTAAAATAAACCTTGCCCGGCCGGATGATAAGCTGTTAACCAACGTACAGGTATTTCCAAACCCGGTAACCGATCAGGTAATTAATGTTAAATATACCGTTTCCCGCAACGCATATGTCAATGTAAATGTGATGGATGTTTTGGGCAACAATGTACTTACCCTGCTTTCGCAAAGGGTGGATTTTGGCGATCAAAGCATCAGCTACAACATCAGCAACAAACTATCACGCGGTTTTTACTTCGTTAGGATAGTAGTTGGTACCGAATCGGTAAACAAAAGGATCTCGGTTCTTTAACACATATTCTTTTTAAGACGCGAAGTATATTTAGACGCGAAGTATCGCGTCTCTACGGGGGGCTCTCTTAAATTTAACTTTTCCCTTTTCTTCGGATATATAATTTTTAGCTTTGGCGTTATTCTATTCACTATATGAAAATAATAGCCATTGGCCGCAACTATGCCGAGCATGCCAAAGAATTAAATAACCCGGTACCTACCATCCCGGTGATATTCATGAAACCGGACACTGCCCTGCTTAAGGACAACAAACCTTTTTACCACCCCGAATTTTCGCAGGATATACACCACGAAATTGAGATAGTATTAAAGGTGAGCAAAGAAGGCAAGCATATTAATGAAAAATTCGCGGCAAGCTATTTTGAAGAAATTGCCCTTGGGGTGGATTTCACCGCACGCGATATCCAATCAAAACATAAAGAAAAGGGCCTACCCTGGGAGCTTGCAAAGGCCTTTGACAATTCGGCCCCGGTAAGTAATTTTTTACCGAAGGCTAAATTTGCCGATCTATACAACGTAGGCTTTAACCTGGATATTAACGGCGAAACCCGCCAGCAAGGCAACACCAAAGACCTTCTTTTTTCGTTTGAACGTATCATTGCCTTTGTATCCCAATATATCACCCTAAAAAAAGGCGACCTTATTTTTACCGGCACCCCCGAAGGTGTGGGCAAAGTGCAGGTAGGCGACAGATTGGAAGGATTTTTGGAGGGTGAAAAGCTTTTAGATTTTTATGTTAAATAAGACGTTTCATGCAAAGACGCAGAGACGCTAGGGTGTCATGGTGAACTTGTCGAACCATTCGTCGCTATGCAAAGCGATTAAGTCTTCGACAGGCTCAGACTGACAAAAGTAAAAATTGCGCCTTAGCGTCTTTGCGAGAAAATAATAAACAATTAAACATGTTGATTCGAACGGTGAGCAGGAAAATATTATTCAGTATAACAGCATTACTTCTTGCTGCAGCATTTACCCACGCCCAGGAGGCTATCCAAAGCAAGCAATATCCCAAAAACCAGTTTCGCTACCCCTTAGATCTGCCACCTGCCACAGCCGGTTCATTTGGCGAATTAAGGCCAAGCCATTTCCATTCGGGGCTGGATTTTAGGACCAATCGGCGTACCGGTTTCCCGGTGCATGCGGCGTATGACGGGTATATTTCTCGTGTACGCATACAATTCGGCGGTTTTGGCAAAGCGCTGTATATTACCCACCCTAACGGTTTTACATCAGTTTACGGCCACATTAATGGCTTTACCGACGCGGTTGAAAAATACATTCGCGATTATCAGTACAAAAACCAAACATTTGAAGCTGATATAGCCGTGCCTATTGGCCTCTTCAAAGTTCAAAAAGGCGATGTGGTAGCTATTTCGGGCAACCAGGGAGCATCCGGGGGCCCTCATTTGCATTTCGAACTACGGGACACCTTAACGCAGGAAACCATTAACCCGCAATTATTTGGTTTAACCATTCCTGATAATATACCGCCCGCTATTACCGCTATTGGCATATATCATTTAAACGGCAACCCCTTCAGCGATAAAACACCAAAAGAATTTTTAGCGGTAACTGGCGCAAACGGTAATTACCGCCTTTTAAAACCACAGGTGTTAAATATAAGCGGCAATACGGGTTTTGGTATAACCGTGTCTGATATGAACAGTGCATCGGCTAATCGCAACGGCATTTACTCATTGGAGTTAAAGCTGGATGGCATCACCATGTACACCTTCGCGGTGGAGCGTTTCGGGTTCGATCAAACACATGCCATTAATGCTTATATGGATTATCCGGCGTTTATTAGCAGCAGGCGTTGGGTGCAAAAGTGCTTTATATTGCCGGGCAGCCGCATCTCGCTATACCCGCAATCTATCAATCGGGGCATAATGGCTTTTAATGACGATGCCCTGCACGAAGTACAATACATTGTGAAAGATGTTGCAGGCAATACATCAACCCTAACATTAAAAGTAAAATCAAGTTCGGCTGCGAGCAGCTCGACACTTGAGAAACCGCTTGGTCAACTGTTTCGTTATAACCAAAAAAGCGAGTTTGCTAACGATAAGGTGAAAGTGACCGTAATGCCCGGCAATTTATATGACGACCTGGATTTCGTTTATTCGGCTATGCCTGCAAAACCGGGAGCATTATCAGTAACACATCGTATCCACAATAAACTAACACCCATACATGATGAGTACGACCTTTGGATAAAACCCGATATAAGCCTTGGTGCTTACGCCGATAAAGCAGTTATTGTAGGCACGGCAAGTGGCAGCATTGGCGGTTTGTATGAAGATGGTTACGTAAAGGCTAAGGCACATGCCTTTGGCGATTATTATATAAAACTGGATACAGTTGCCCCCGTCATCACCCCCATTAATATTCGAAACGGTAGTAATATGCAGGCTTTGAGGGCTATAAAACTACGTATGCACGATAACCTATCGGGTATAAAAAGCTATACAGGCAAAATTGATGGTAAATGGGTATTGATGGAGTGGGATTATAAAACTAAGGTATTAAGTTATACCTTTAATACCGATATTGCGCCCGGAAAGCATACTTTTGAACTGTCGGTAAGCGATAGTAAAAATAACGTTTCAACATTTACTGCAGAATTTAATAAGTAAAAATGGCAAACTTACAACCGGGCGATAAAGCCCCCGATTTTACAGCTAACGACCAAAACGGCGAAGGCGTTTCGTTAAGTGATTTTAAAGGCAAAAATGTTATCCTTTACTTTTATCCAAAAGATGATACCCCGGGCTGCACTGCCGAGTCGTGCGATTTCAGGGATAACTATCAGTCGCTTTTGAGCAAGGGTTTTGAAGTGATTGGTGTAAGTGTTGATGATGAAAAATCGCACAAGAAGTTTGAGACCAAATACAAATTACCTTTCACCCTTATAGCCGATACCGACCACAGTATTGTTGAAGCCTACGGCATTTGGGTAGAGAAAAACATGTATGGTAAAAAATATATGGGTACCGCCCGCACCACTTTTATTATTAATACCGATGGCATTATTGATAAGGTGATTGATAAGGTGGATACTAAAAACTCATCTCAGCAGGTGTTAGAACTGTTAGATTAACTGTGTTTATAACATTATAAAACAAAAACACTTTATATTTATTTAAAAGATAAATTTTAATAGATGGCCATTCAGGCAGAAGACGAAGAGATACTAAGCAAGTTTAGGGACGAAAAGACCCGCAATGAAGCTTTTAACCTATTGCTGAAAAAGTATCAGCAAAAAATATACTGGCATGTACGCCGTATGGTTATTGACCATGACGATGCCGACGATATTGTGCAGGACGTATTTATTAAAATATGGAAAAACCTGCCCGGCTTTCGTAACGATGCACAACTTTACACCTGGATGTACCGCATTGCCACCAATGAATGCATCACTTTTTTGAACAAGAAAAAGCAAAAGAACAATGTATCGCTGGATGATGTTGACTTTGAACTGGCCGATACACTGTCGAGCTCGGACCAATTTACCGGCGATCAGATCCAAAAGAAACTGCAGGAGGCCATACTTACCCTGCCCGATAAACAGCGCCTTGTATTTAACATGAAGTATTTTGACGATATGAAATACGAGGAGATGAGCGAGGTTTTAGGCACCAGTGTAGGCGCATTAAAAGCATCTTTTCACCTGGCTGTTAAAAAGATAGAGGCATTCGTTACCAATTCTGATTAAATTCTGTAGAATATTTAAATTAGCATTAAACCTTTTGAAACTTTATTCATCTATAACAGTGTATGAAAAGCGATATGGAGAATAACGAATGGGCGGACGAAGAAATGTCACTTAAACGGTTTTCGAAAGAAAACCCGTTTACAGTGCCATCCGGCTATTTTGAAGATGCCGGTCAGCGCATATTGTCTCTTGTTAAATTAAATGAATTAAAAAGTGATGATACGGCACAGGGATTTATGGTGCCACAAAATTACTTTGACGAATTAAACGCCAACATTCAAAGCAGAATAAATATAGAGAACCTTGCGGCTACCGAAGAAAAAGGGTTTACTGTACCTGAGGGATATTTTGAACAACTTACCAATAATATACAAAGCCGCGTAAACCTTGAGGCTGCAATAAATACCGAAGAAAAAGGATTTACCGTTCCCGAAAATTATTTTGAGAACCTGCAGCAGCAAATAATAAGCAGGATAGCCGTAGAGGAGATATTGGAAACCAATACCCCTGCCTTTGCCGTTCCTGATAATTATTTTGAAAAGCTTAACAAGGACATTTTAAATAAAACCGTTAACCAGGAAGTTGTACTGCGTAAAACTATTGTACGCAAGTTATGGGCTTCAAACACATTTAAATATGCAACCGCGGCTTGTTTGGCTTTAATTATAGGCGCCGGCGCGTTTTTAAGGGAAGCACAGGTACCGGTTACACATACACATACTTTTTTACATACCCAGTTATCAGAAGTTCCGGCTGATGAGATAAAAGATTATCTTGAGCTGCATTTAGATGCTAACGATACAAAAGGGTTAATGGACAACGAAACACAGATCAATACTGAAGCCCTGGACCAAGACCTGCAGGACTATATTGATATTAACTAAAATGAACAGACTGCTCAGATATATTTTTTTTATAGTAACCATTTTGGGTACCACAGGCGATGATATATTTGCCCAGGTAGCTAATATGCGTAGTGGCCTAAGGCCTTCCTCTAACCAACCAACCAGTCAGCTCAATCGTAGCGGTAGGGTTGGTACCAATAACGGTAAAACCAATAAAGGCAAAAAGCTTGAAGCAGCACGTAACCGTTTTATAAGCCAGCAACTTTCACTTACCGATAATGAGGCGCGCCGTTTTTGGCCGGTTTATACCCAGTATCAGCAGGAGCTTACCGCCGTAAGGGTTTTAAAACGCTTAAACAATTCCAGCGCATCTGTTAATGGTACCGAGCAGATAGATAAAGAAATAGCTTACGATAACCAACTGGTAACTATCAGGAAAAAGTATCGTGATATATTCCTCAAAATATTACCCCCCGAAAAAGTAAGCGAGCTTTATAAAAGCGAACGCGAATTTACCGACGAGTTGATCAAACAACTCAGCGAACGCAGTGTCCGTGCGGGGAATTAATTAATTAGTGATTTAGTGAATTAATGATTTAGTGATTGAAGTATCGCTTAGATCGGTGGTTTTTTGTATGATTGGTTATTTGGTCAATCACTAATTCAGTCTAATTAGTGATTTAGTGATTGATGCTTAAAGTATCGCTTAGATTGCTGATTTTTGCATGCTTGGTTTTCCAATCACTAATTCACTCAATCAATAATTCACTAATTAAAAATGCTTACCCTTCGCCAGCTTTTCCTTAATAATAATGCACAAACAACGCATTTTCCCCTATTATTGGAGTTTGAACGCGCAGAAGGCGTATACATGTACAATAGCGAAGGCAAAGCCTATATCGATCTGATATCGGGCATTGGCGTAAGCAACCTTGGCCACAGCAACCCGTACGTAATTAACGCTATAAAGGATCAGGTTGATAAATACATGCACCTGATGGTCTACGGCGAATATGTACAAACCCCGCAGGTGCGCTTTGCCGAGAAACTGGTAAGCATATTACCCTCAACATTAAATTCTGTTTACTTTACCAACTCGGGTGCCGAGGCGGTTGAAGGCGCTTTAAAGCTGGCTAAACGTTTTACGGGCCGGCAGCAGATAGTTGCATTTCATAACTCCTACCACGGCAGCACCCACGGCGCTTTAAGCGTTATGGGTAACGAAGAATTTAAACAAGCTTATCGCCCATTATTACCGGGTATAAATTTCATCAGCCTTAATAATTTGCCAGACCTGGAATTGATAACAGAGCAAACAGCCTGCGTTATTCTCGAAACCATACAAGGCGAGGCTGGTATTCGTGTGCCCGATGCTGCCTACATGCAGGCATTACGTAAACGTTGCACCCAGGTAGGCGCTTTATTAATATTAGACGAGATACAGGCCGCTTTTGGCAGAACCGGGAAACTATTCGCTTTTGAACATTTTGATATCGTACCAGATATACTCCTGCTGGCCAAAGCACTGGGTGGCGGCATGCCTGTAGGCGCTTTTGTAGCGTCGGCGGATGTGATGTCGGCATTTAAAGAAAATCCAATTCTGGGGCATATTACCACCTTTGGCGGTCATCCGGTTTGTTGTGCTGCCGGCCTGGCAGCATTAGAGGTTTTATTAAATGAAAACCTGATAGAACAAGTTGCCGGTAAAGAAACAATTATAAGGCAACACCTCACCCACCCAGCTATTAAACAGATCAGGGGCAAAGGCTTAATGCTGGCCCTGGAGTTTGAAAGCTTCGAACTGAACAAAAAAATAATCGACCGCTGTATAGAAAATGGTGTAATTACCGACTGGTTCCTGCATTGCAGCAATTCTATGCGCTTAGCCCCTCCGCTCATTATTACTAATGAACAGCTCATTAATGCCTGTAAAATAATTACAGATGCCATTGATTTTCACCAAGATACGGCGTTTTAGCAGACCTCCCTCCTCCTTTGCATTTTAATTATAATTAATATTTTAACTGTAAAAAGAAAGTTACGGCATTATTTTTCGTTTTATTGGTATAGTTTATGCATAATGGTATGTGCCCATATAAATTATGCCATCAAACTGCATAATTACTGTTTTACAGGTCACAGGTGCATACTTTTCGGGTCAGGGCTGTTCAAAATTTAATTTTACGACAGCCGGCTAATATTAAATGATAACAACTTCTGCTATATAACATGAAAATCGCATACATATCAACTTATCCGCCCCGCGAATGCGGTATTGCAACTTTCAATTATAATTTAATGAACGCTATCAACGCAAACTTCCCCGAAAGGAAAGACCCTTTGGATGGTGGGTTTGTAGTTGCACTTAACGATTCGGAAAACGTACAGGAGTATGAATACCCGGCTGCTGTTAAATATGTTATCCGCCAGGATCATCAAAAAGATTATATACGTGCTGCCAACTTTATAAATACAAGTTCGGTTGACGCTGTTATATTAGAACACGAGTTTGGTATTTATGGCGGCGAAAGCGGTATTTACATTTTGCCTTTAATAAACCGGTTAGAGAAACCGTTGATATCCATCCTGCATACTGTGCTTAAAGATCCCAGCTATGTGCAGCGTATCATTATTCGCGAAATTGCCGAGCAATCGTCAAAAATAATTGTAATGAGCAATCGCGCGGTAGAATTTTTGACTACCATTTATGATATCCCTGCCGAAAAGATCCAGATAATAGAGCATGGCGTTCCGGATCTGGAAGCACCTGAAGTTAACCCGGTTAAAAACTTAAGTCAGTTTAAAAACCACCGTGTATTGCTAACCTTTGGTTTGCTAAGCCGTAACAAAGGTTTAGAAACAGTAGTTAAGGCGCTGCCAAAAATAGTGGAGAAACACCCCGACGTGATGTATGTGGTATTAGGTAATACCCATCCCGGCGTTATTAAAAGCTCGGGCGAAGAATACCGCGACCATTTAAAAACCCTGGCCGCATCGTTAAAAGTTTCGCAACATTTATCATTCATTAACAAATTTGTAGCCGAGGACGAGCTGATAAATTACCTTACAGCGGCCGAGGTTTATGTTACACCATATTTGAACGAGGCGCAAATAACCAGCGGTACATTGTCATACGCTGTGGGTGCAGGTGCCGCGGTAGTATCAACCCCTTACTGGCACGCTACCGAATTATTGGCTGATGGGCGTGGCCGTTTATTTGATTTTAAAAACGCTGATAACCTTGCAGAAACAGTTAACGAGTTGTTGGATGATGAAAACGTGCTTAACGAGCTTAAAGAAAATGCTTACGAATATGGTTTGCATTTACGCTGGCCTGCAACAGGTGCCGAGTATATAAAGATTGCGCAGGAAGCCGCCGCAACGCACGATTTCAGCGATAAAATATTAAAGAACAGCATTGTTGACCCCGAGATATTACCCCAATTTAGCCTAACGCATGTTTTGCGCTTAACTGATGATACCGGTATTGTGCAACATGCAAAGTATGGTATCCCCAATTTAAAAGAAGGTTACTGCCTTGATGATAATTCCCGTGCCTTAATTATGGCGCTAATGGCTTACCAGCGCAGTAAAAGCAACGACGCCTTTAAGCTGATGCCAATATATCTTAGTTACATCCACTATATGCAAACGGATGATGGAAATTTCCGTAATTTCTTAAGCTTTAGCCGTCAATACCTGGATGAGGTAGGTTCTGAAGATTCCTTTGGCCGTACAATTTGGGCATTGGGCCACCTGATAAGCTGCGCCGCAAGTAACTCATACCGCGAGTTCGCGATGGAAATATTTCATAAATCGTACCCGCACTTTAAAGCTCTAAAATATATTAGGGGGCAGGCCAATACTATTATTGGCATTAGCTTATACCTACAAGCCTACCCTACTGATGAAGGCATGCTTGCCGAGTTGATACGCTTAACCCAACCTTTGATAGATGCTTATGAAACTACCCGGTCTGATGATTGGGAATGGTTTGAAGAAAGCATGACCTATGATAATGCTATCCTTCCGTTGGCTTTATT
The DNA here is from genome assembly GCF_028288105.1 of Mucilaginibacter sp. Lineage (GTDB taxonomy): Bacteria > Bacteroidota > Bacteroidia > Sphingobacteriales > Sphingobacteriaceae > Mucilaginibacter. The sequence goes on from NZ_JAQBOI010000028.1 coordinate 9,388, forward strand.
ACACTCGTGCGAAATAACCGGCAATCAAAAAGCAAAGAATATAGCTTTAAAAACCATGGCGTTTTTAGATAAGCTTACTCTATCTAACGGCTATTTAAGCCCGGTAGGTAACGATGGCTGGTACTATCGCGGTGGTAAATTTCCCGCGTTTGACCAGCAGGCTATTGAAACTATGGCTATGGTGCTGATGCATTTCCAGGCTTACAAGATCTTCCACAAACCGCAATATATCGAGAAAATGTTTTTGAGTTATAAATGGTTCCTGGGCGAAAACACGTTGCGTGCGCCATTGTATGACTACGAAACAAAAGGCTGTTGCGATGGTTTATTGCCAACAGGTATTAACCGTAACCAGGGCGCAGAAAGCACATTGGCTTACCTTATATCTCACCTTACCGTATTAAAAGCTTTTGAGCTTGAATACGAGTATAATAAGCTGAACCAACAAGTAAATATGTGTTAATGAAAGCTGCGATTTTAGCCCCCGTTGCCTGGCGCACACCGCCCAGGCACTACGGCCCATGGGAACAAGTAGCCTCAAATATTGCTGAAGGACTGATAAAGCTTGGTGTAGATGTAACCCTTTTTGCCACAGGCGATTCTATCACAGCAGGTAAGCTTGTATCTATTTGTGAAAAAGGTTATGAAGAAGACCACTCACAGGATGCAAAAGTGCTGGAGTGCCTGCACATTTGTAACCTGATGGAAAGGGCAAGCGAATTTGATATTATCCATAACAATTTCGATTTTTTGCCGCTTACTTATACAGGGTTGATCAATACGCCGATGATAACCACTATACATGGTTTTTCATCGCCGCGCATTATCCCGGTTTATAAAAAATATAATTCGCGCGGGCATTACGTATCTATCAGTAATGCCGACCGCAGCCCGGAATTAGAATATATGGCTACTGTTTATAACGGATTAGATACCAAAGACTTTAAGTTTACCGAACAGCCAAAGGATTACCTGCTATATTTCGGTCGCATTCACCATGATAAAGGCCCTGTGGAAGCCATGGAGATAGCCAAAAAAGCCAAAAAGAAATTATTTATAGCGGGTATAATTCAAGACGAGAATTATTTTAAGGAGAAGGTGGAACCGCAACTGAACGAGCAGATCCAATACATTGGCCCGGCCGGTCCTGATAAACGTAACGAGCTTTTGGGCAACGCCCTTGCCTTGCTCCATCCCATTAACTTTGCCGAGCCCTTCGGCATGAGTGTTGCCGAAGCTATGCTATGCGGAACCCCGGTTATCGCTTTCAATAAAGGCTCGATGCCGGAATTGATACAGCATGAAAAGACAGGTTTTTTAGTGGATACTGTTGATGAAGCTGTAGATATGATAACTCAGCTTGGTTCTATCGATCGCAAGTATTGCCGCGAATGGGCAAATTCCCAATTTTCTAAAGAGAAAATGGCCGCTGATTATTTGGGGTTGTATAAGCGGATATTGGGCGATTAGCTACCTTACGTACCTACGGCACGCAATTTTGTTTCATTTCATAGCTACCGACCTGTTGCTCCTACGGAGCATTAAGATTATATTCTGCGTTAGGGATTGAAGCGGATACCGGCCTGTGGTTAATGCCTGTGCAGTATGAGTGCAAAGCCCGGGCCGCAGGCAACGCCCATAAAAAACTTGTCATTCTGAACGTAGTTGAAACATCTAATCGCCTTGCTATGAACATGAATAGATTCTTCGTTCTCGCTCAGAATGACAAGCACGTTATGCCGCTACACCGCATTCCATTTAACCTCCTTTAATCCATCCCGTCTTCTTTAAACTTTGCTAACAGCTCATCCAAATCAACCTCAGCAAATGAGGTGGATGAATCTGAGATACCATAGGGAATGATCAGTTTGTTATTATGCACCATCGATCCGCATGAATACAGTACATTAGGTACGTAACCCTCACGTTCATCGCTATTTGGCACCAATAACGGTTCTCTCAACCGGCCTATCTCAACAGCAGGGTCATCAAGCTTTAACAAGCTTGCACCCAACACATAGCGGCGCATAGGGCCAACGCCATGGGTGATAACTATCCAGCCATCTTTTGTTTCAATTGGCGAGCCGCAGTTACCTATTTGTACAAATTCCCAGGTAAATTTAGGCTCTTGCAACAATACAGGCTTCTCCCATATGTTTATCTTATCCGAGTACATGATGTAATTATTGCAGCCATCAATACGGGATATCATTGCATACTTACCATTTATTTTACGTGGGAACAGCGCCAGGTTCTTATTTTGTGCTCCGGCACCATACAAAGGCATTATCTTGAAGTTATAAAAATCGTTTGTTTGTAGCAGCTTAGGCATAATCAATGACCCATCATAAGCGGTGTAGGTGGCGTAGTAAACAGATGTACCATCGTCATTTAAAAACTGTACAAAGCGGGCATCTTCAATACCCTTGCGCTCATATTCAGATATCGGAAAAATTACCCTGTCGGATATATCTGTATCTAACGAAAAAACTATCTCATAGTACGAATCGGCCAGCCAAAGTACTTTATCATACTCCAGCCGCATCATATCGTCCTCCTGCAGTTTCTGCGAATCCAATATAATACGGCGCAGGTTAGAGTATTCAAAATGATGGTCCAGCTTATCTTCTAATTCGTGTAATACGCTGATATTTATTTGGGTAATGGCGGCTTTTTCAAGGAACAGCTTTTTATTATAAACCGCGTTACGTACAATTTCGGCTTCATCAATATAGCTACCTGCGGGTAAAACGGTAATTTTGTTCTCTTTATCAATCATCGCCCTGCGAAATGTGATAGAGGAGATATGCCCCTCGCCCACTGCCCTAAAGCTGATAATAACCCGCCTTTGCCCGTCTTCCATTTCGGTTTGGTCCGGGTCTTCCACTATAGAGGGGTTAAAGAACGCCGCCGATTCAATTGAATATTCATGCGTAAAGTATGATCCTATCAGCAATTTGCGATACACGGTAAGTGTATCAAAATCAATACCCAGTTCGGTAAAAAGCGGCTTAAGTTTGCTGCAATGGCGGTTAAGCACGCGGGTAATATTACGGTGACGTTTAGAGTACTCCTGCAGTAATGGCGATACTATGCCAAAGGCGGTTTCTTCTGTAATGCCCATTACACGTTGTAAAACTTCTTTAGCCCGGTCATTACCATTAAAAAAAAATCTTGCAATTACACGTTTAGGATCGGGATTTACTCTTATTGGTTTTCGTTCTATAGAAAGTCTCATACTAAAAAATACATTTAATCAATAACACCATGCTTGCTAAATTGATTTGAACAATTTCACAAACCTTATTATATACTGTAAATATTACAGTTAACTACTCAAATAACCATTTAAAATTTAATTTTTGCTGATTATTCTAAAAGGACGCACAAATTTTAGACCGCGATATGCACTAAGGTTTAAATCATGCTGTTTCTTTTGATGAGATAGGTTTTCAATATCTCGTTATAACCCTGCTCAATATCGGCATCAACCAGTTGAATGTGGTGCTGGGCACACTTCAGCTCTAATTGGTGGCGGTAATTTTTTAATGCAAACTGATAGCTGTCGCGAATTTTATTAGGATGTACGCGTACTTCACTTCCCGTTTCTATGTCCACAAAATGGTGCGGGCGGTTATCAAAGTTAAAGTCTATCTCTTTTTGTTTGCTGGTAACATTGAAAATGATCACCTCGTGCTTTTTATACTTTAAATGTTGGATGGCCGCGAAAAGCTGCTGTGTTTTCTCGGGGTTGAGGCTATTTTCCAGCATGTCGCTAAAGATTATCACCATAGACCGCTGATGTATTTCTGCGGCAACATGGTGCAGCACCTGCGTAATATTGGTTGCTGTGTTTTGCTTTGGGTTATCGTAAGCCTTTTCCAGCTCGGCATATAAACGGAACAGGTGGGTTGATGTTGAACGTGCGGGGCTCATCCAATCCATTTTATCAGAAAACAGGCAAAGCCCAAAAGCATCCCTCTGTTTTTTGAACAGGTACATAAGCGAAGCTATCGCGTAAACCGAGAATTGCAGCTTATTAATACCCTCTTCAGGGAAATTCATACTTGACGAAGTATCCAACAGTAAAAAGCAACGCAGATTGGTTTCTTCCTCAAACTGTTTTACAAAAAGCTTATCGGTACGGGCAAACAGTTTCCAGTCGATATTTTTTACAGACTCGCCATTATTATAAAGCCTGTGCTCGGCAAACTCTACCGAAAACCCATGAAACGGACTTTGATGCAAACCTGTTATAAAGCCCTCTACCACCTGCCTGGCAAGCAGTTCCAGGTTGGCCAGTTGCCGTATATGTTGGTCGTTACTTAATGTGGGCATAATGCCAAGTTAGTAAAGTTTAACGCTTATTTACTGCGCTTATTTTAAAACCGGGTATATATTGCCGCCTGTAAAACATGGTTGAAGTAACTGCTGGATACCTGCTGCACAAACTGGTTAAGATAACCAATTTCAATATCGGCTTTTTTATGCAGCCGGTACCCTACGGCCACGTAAGCACGGTTTTGGTCAAAGAAGTGATTATTAACCTTATGGTTGTTTTGCACGTTAGCGAAGATCTCGTTCTGTAAACCCAGGAATGGGCCTCTGGTAAACACCTCTGTTTTTTTAAACGG
>NZ_JAQBOI010000030.1 GCF_028288105.1 Mucilaginibacter sp.
TTGTATTCTTTCTCGTAAGTTGCTTGTCCGTACGATGCAAGGCCTACTATCACATCACCGGGTTTAATGCGGTCGTTTGATATCACATCGGCACGTTTCATGCGGCAGGTTACGGTAGAATCTACTATGATTGTACGCACCAGGTCGCCTACATCAGCAGTTTCGCCACCTGTAGAGTATATGCCTATACCGGCCTCACGCAGTTCGGCTAATATTTCTTCAGTGCCATTAATAATAGCGGCAATCACTTCACCGGGTATCAGGTTTTTGTTTCTGCCGATGGTTGATGATAAAAGGATATTATCGGTAGCGCCTACGCAAAGCAGGTCATCAAGGTTCATAATAATAGCATCTTGTGCAATGCCGCGCCAAACAGATATATCACCTGTTTCTTTCCAGTAGGTATAAGCTAATGACGATTTTGTACCCGCGCCATCGGCATGCATAATGTTGCAATACTCGGGGTCGTTGGTTAAAATATCGGGTACTATTTTGCAGAATGCTTTTGGGAAAATCCCTTTATCAATGTTTTTAATGGCATTATGTACATCATCTTTAGATGCAGATACGCCCCGTTGATCATATCTTTGCGGAGAAGTCATGGGCAAATATACTGCTTAATCGTATTTCCTTGGCTACTGATTTGTATCTTTGTCTAATTCTTAAACTGTTAAGCATTAATTTTTCTTAATGTGTGGCAGATCATAAAATATATGAGGTTTATATACTGGCTCAGACTGCAACTAAAAAAAACTTTTGATAGGATACGCAACGAAAACTTAAAAAAGAATGCATTAACAGCTATTCCATTTTGGATAGCATCGATAATTACCGGCCTGGCCGCTGTTTTATATACTAAACTGTTTTTAGCCGCCGAAAATTTAACCGGCTATATAATTGGCCAACACAATTGGTTTCTTTTTATTTTGACGCCGCTTTGTTTTTTAATAGCATGGTGGATTGTGAAAAAGATGTCGCCTTACGCAAAAGGAAGTGGTATACCCCAGGTTATGGCAGCCATACAATTATCAAACCCGGGGAAAAGCGAAAAAGTAAACAGATTTTTAAGTGTAAAAATAATACTGGTAAAAGTAATGTCGAGCCTGGTTATGGCACTGGGGGGCGGGGCAATTGGCCGCGAAGGCCCAACTATACAAATAGCCGCATCAGTATTTAAAATAGTATACCAGGTGTTGCCCAAATGGTGGCCAAAAATTGCCAAGCGTAATATGATAGTCACCGGTGCAGCAGCGGGGCTTGCCGCGGCATTTAATACACCACTTGGTGGTATTGTATTTGCTATTGAAGAGCTTACCAAAACGCATTTCAGTTATTTTAAAACGGCTATATTTTCATCTGTAATTATTGCAGGGTTAACCGCACAGGCGTTATTAGGGCCTTACTTATATCTCGGTTATCCAAAAATTGATAATTTATCGCCTTATATATTTTCGGGCGTATTGCTTGTAGCAGTAATATCAGGATTATTGGGCAGTTCAATGTCAAAGCTGATATTGGTCATATTTGCCTGGAAAGCCAAATTTAAATTTACCTATCATCATGTGGCTTATGTAACAACATGCGCCATTATTATGGCTGGCATTGCTTTCTTTATTGATAAGGGCATATTAGGATCTGGTAAAGATCTTATGCAAACTACATTGTTTACCTCGTTCAAATATTCGGTTTGGTATACACCAGTATTACGTATTGCCGGGCCGTTATTGTCATTTACAACGGGTGCGTCTGGTGGTATTTTTGCCCCGGCACTTGCTGCAGGTGCCAGCGTAGGCTCATTGGTTTCGGGGTGGTTTCATTTATCAGATGCCAATTCAAATTTATTGATATTGGCTGGTATGGTTGGCTTTTTAACTGGTGTTACACGGTCGCCATTTACTTCGGTAATATTGGTTTTGGAAATGACAGATAGGCACAGCGTTATATTTCACCTGATATTAGCGGGTATGGTGGCCAGTTTGGTATCTATAATAATAGATAAGCATTCGCTGTACGATCACCTTAAAATGCAGTATATAAAAGAGCTTGATCATCAGGAGCAGCAAGAGGAAATGCCTAAAGATATTGAAGAAGAGAATATGGTGCCTGTTAAAACCGGTGACAAGGATTAAAAAAATAAGGGTTACATAAAACTACGACTTTATGTAACCCTTATTGGGTCTTATTATTTAATAAACAGCAGCTCCCTAAACTTAGGCAGCGGCCAAAGTGAATCATCAACCACTTGTTCCAGTTTATCAACGTGATAACGTATCGGTTGGAAATAGCTTTTTACTTTCTCGTCATAGTCAATAGCACGGTCGCGCAGGTCTTCAATTACGTTTGCCTTTTTGCGCTCGTTTATCATTTGCCCTACGTTATCTTTAATGAAATTAACGTGTTCGGCAATCTGATTAATAATATCAAGCTGTGCAGCATAGGTGCTTTTATCAAGGCCAAGGTCTTTTAAGCCCTTAACATTCTCAATTAATTTAGATTGATAAGCTATAGCGGCCGGTATAATAACGTTCATTACCAGTTCGCCAATAACACGGGCCTCAATTTGTAATTTCTTGTAAAAGCTGTCCAGTAAAATTTCGTGGCGGGCATGTGCTTCGCGTTTGGTGAATACACCTGTTTCAGAAAAAAGCTCCTCAGCTTTTTCTGTAATAAAGGCATCTAATGCTTTTGGCGTAGTTTTAATATTAGCCAAACCTCTGCTTTCGGCTTCTTTTTCCCACTCTTCGCTGTAACCATTGCCCTCAAAACGAATGTTTCTCGATTCTTTGATATAGCGTTTAATGATGGTCATCAGGGCTACATCCTTCTTCTCGCCTTTTTTGATCAGTTTATCAACATCAACCTTGAATTTTTTAAGTTGATCGGCCATAATCAGGTTCAGGATAGTCATTGGGCTGGCCGAGTTAGCCGATGAGCCAACAGCGCGCAGTTCAAATTTATTACCCGTGAACGCGAATGGCGAAGTGCGGTTACGATCGGTATTATCCTTTAATATCTGCGGTATTTTAGGGATGCCCTGCCATAACGAGTTTTCCTCTTTTATTTTTTTGCTTAAACGCGATGTATCTATCTCATCTAAAACTTCGTTAAGCTGGCTACCCAGGAATATTGATATAATAGCAGGAGGGGCTTCGTTAGCGCCCAAACGGTGATCATTATTTACTGATGCGATGGAAGCTCTTAACAAATCGGCATGTTCATGAACGGCTTTTATAGTGTTCACAAAAAATGTAAGGAACATCAGGTTATTCTTAGGGGTTTTGCCCGGCGATAGCAGGTTTTTACCTGTATTGGTTATCAACGACCAGTTATTATGCTTACCCGAACCGTTTATACCTGCATAAGGTTTCTCGTGCAGTAACACTTTAAAATGATGGCGTTTGGCAACCCTATCCATAATATCCATCAACAGCTGGTTATGATCTATGGCCAAATTTATTTCTTCATAAACCGGGGCGCACTCAAATTGCGAAGGGGCAACCTCGTTATGGCGGGTTTTTAATGGGATGCCTAACTGTAAGGCTTCGGTTTCCATTTCCTGCATAAACGCATAAACCCGGCTTGGGATCGATCCAAAATAATGATCTTCCAGTTGCTGGTTCTTGGCAGACATGTGGCCGAATAGCGTGCGACCGGTAAGGAACAGATCCGGGCGGGCGTTAAATAGGGCGATATCAACCAAAAAGTATTCCTGCTCAATCCCTAACGATGCATTTACCTTTTCTATGCTTTTATCAAAATAGTGGCAAACATCAACCGCGGCCTTATCTAAGGCACTTAAAGCTTTTAGCAATGGTACCTTATAATCAAGCGCTTCGCCGGTGTAGGATACAAACACGGTAGGGATACAAAGTGTACGCCCTATTATAAAGGCCGGTGACGATGGGTCCCAGGCGGTATAGCCGCGGGCCTCAAATGTATTACGGATACCACCACTGGGGAAACTGGATGCATCTGGCTCTTGTTGAGCCAGCGCGTCGCCGCTAAATCGTTCAATAGCGCCACCATCAGCAGTTGGCTCAAAAAAGGCATCGTGTTTTTCGGCAGTAGTACCTGTAAGCGGCTGAAACCAATGCGTATAATGCGTTGCACCTTTACCCATAGCCCAAGATCGCATAGACGATGCTACCTGCTCGGCCATATCACGGGGAATGGGCACACCATTATCAATAGAATCGATAATTACGCTGTAAGCATCGTTAGAAAGAAATTCCTTCATTTTTTGCTTATCAAAAACATTTACCCCGAAGTAGTCGGATATTTTTGATGAAGGAAGTTTGGTTTCCGGGATCTCACGGTTTAACACAGCCCTAAGGGCTTGAAAACGGATGTTGGGCATGATGATACTTAATTGGTTTCAGCCCAAAATTATAAAATCATTTAAAATAGTTAGGGTTTTATAAAGATTTATGTTTTGTCAATATAAATCCATTAAAAAAAACAAAAACAGTTATAATAACAACCGAATATATATGTAAGAGATATTTTTTTACAATTTGTTTGAAATTATGGACTGTTGTTTTTTAATTGTGCCAAATAAGAATTGTTTTGTTAAATAAATGGCCTATTAATAGTTTGTTTTTGTAAATAAATGGTTAATATTCTATGTTTTGTTGATAAAATATTATATAATTTATTCTTTTATTGAAAATAATGTTTGTTTTTGTGAATTTTTATTGTGTAATTAGTAAATAATTAATGAAAGAGTATTTTTTCATTAAAATTTATAATGTTTAATAGGTTATTTTACGTAGTTTTTAAATAAACATAATTATTGAATATGTAAAATGAGCTAACATGTAAATATTATCATAGATATATCTTAATTAACCCTTTTAAAACAGTAAACAATCAAATTACATAACTAACAACAAAAATTTAAATCCCTTATTATGAAAAAAAGACTTTTACTCTTATCGTTCCTTGTTGCTTCGGTATTCGCTGCCAGTGCGCAGGACACTACGAAAGCAGATCCTCCTTTGATGATCTCGGGTTCGGTAGATACTTATTACAAGTACGATTTTTCAAAACACAGTAATTTACCTACCAGCTTTGCATCAGACAATAACTCTGTATCAATTGGTATGATAGATTTGGCTTTGAAGAAAAAAGTAGGCAAAGCTGCTTTTGTAGGTGAATTGTCTTTTGGCCCGCGTGGCCAGGCGCAATCAATACCTACCGCTGCCGGTACTTATGACGAAACTAACAACAGTTTTCATATCCAGAATTTATATGTGTCATATGATGTAACCGATAAATTAAATTTAACAGGTGGTTATATGGCAACATTTATGGGTTATGAAGTAATTAGCCCGGTTGGTAACTTTAATTATTCAACCTCGTACCTGTTTACCAATGGTCCGTTCCAAAACCCGGGCTTTAAAGCAACTTATGCTTTCACAAGTAAGGTTAGTTTAATGGCAGGTATCTTTAATGATACCTGGAATTATTATACATCTACAAACCAGGTAAATACTTTTGGCGCACAGTTAATGGTTGCGCCTGTAACCGGCTGGACAGCTTATTTAAATGTATTAACAGGTAAACTATCTGGTACCGAGTTTGATTTAACCACTAGCTACCAAATTACAGATGCCTTTAAATTAGGCTTAAATGCAGCCACCTTTAAGGCCGCTGATGCCGTTGGTACCGGTGGTTTTACAGGTGTAGCTTTATACCCGCAACTGGCTGTTTCTAAAGATGTAACTTTAGGCCTAAGGGGCGAGTATTTTAAAACTAAAACTGGTGATTACTTAACTTATGGCCCGTCTCCGGGTAGTTCAGTTATTGCGGGTACAATAACTGCAAATATTAAAGCGGGCCCGTTAACTGTAATTCCTGAGTTTAGGTTTGATAACAATAAAGACGTGAATGATGGCTTTATTAGCAAAAGCGGCGCGCCAACTAAAAACGCATCACAATTTGTACTTGCTGCGGTATACGCATTCTAATTTAGGTTTAACGATCTGATTTTTTTATAAGCCATCCGTAGTTCCTGCGGATGGCTTATCTTTATAATATGAAAAAAATATTTTTTAGCCTTGCTTGTTTATTGTGCGCGCAAATTGCATTGGCGCAAAAAGATTCGTTACAGTTTGATGAAGGCAACAACTATATCTATTACCGGGTTATTGATAAACCCAGCTTAACTGCCGATACTTTGTATAAACGCGGCTGGGACTTTGCAATAGCATTTAACCAATCTGCCAAACCCGCCAAAGGCCAGGCCGAAAATACCTTGAACACATCGGGTAAATTTTTAGTGTATACAGGTGTATCATTAATGAAAAAGGAGGGCGGCCAAATTAATTATACTATTAATATTCAAACTAAAGATCAAAGATATCGATACCGAATAAGCAACTTTGTATTTATACCCTACCAACGCGATCGCTTTGGCAATATGATACCTATTCCGGGGATAGAGGTTCCATTAGAAAAAATGACGGCTAAATACGGGAAAAAGGAAACCGATAATTACCTTGACCAAATAGGTAGCTTCTGTATCAGCACAGGGGTGAAGCTAAAATCAGCGATGGATAAACAGCCTGCAGCTAAAAAAGCAGAGACCATAAAAAAGGTATCGACCGAAAACTGGTAGGTATCTGTCCGAAGAATTCTTTTCTGCACCAAATATAATTTGCAATAAAGCACTTATCGCAATATTAAAATTGTATTTGTAGGTGTATTCTATTCATTTATTCGTAAAAATTCAAATTTATACAACATATTATTTGGCAAATGCGTTAATTGGTAAAATTAAATTTCAAACGCTATGCTAAACACAAAACTTAATTTATACAATCCCGAGTGGCTCGAGCTTGTATTCGCCGATCGTAACAAATCTTATGGTGCTTTTGAATTAAGGCAACATTATGGTTTAAACATGGTAAAGGCCATGGCAATTGCTTTTACAACTATTGTGGCGGCTGCTACAATTTATACGTATGTGGTTGGTAAAACTCCGGGTGAAACCTTGATTACTACAATAGTTAATATCGACCCGCTTGTTATTCCACCAACTACAATTCCACCTAAAAAGGTTGCAGAACCACCTGCCCCAAAAACATCTACTCCGTTAAAACCGTTGCCGGCTGCGCCAACTACTAAATTTGTAGTCCCAACTATCACTTCGGAGCCGGTGGATGATAATCCGCCAAGGATAGATGATTTGAAAGGCGATATTGGCCCAACAACAACCACAGGTACAGGCACGCTATCTCAACCAGTAGACCCAACACCAGCTTCAACAGGTGGTACAGGTGTTGCATCTGTTGATGATAAAAGCATACACGGTACATTTGGGTTGGAATTTATGCCCGAACCTGTTGGAGGTGCTGCTGCATGGTCAAAGTTTTTGAACAGAAATTTAAGGTTCCCGGCCGAGGCGCAGGATGCTGGTAAAAGCGGCAGGGTGCTGGTTAGTTTTGTGATAGAAAAAGATGGGCGTTTATCAAACATCGAGATACAAAACGGCGCAGGGTATGGTATGGATGAAGAAGCTTTGCGTGTACTAAAACTTGCTAAACCATGGAAGCCCGGCATACAAAACGGCAACCCTGTACGGGTTAGATATACCATACCAATGAATTTTCAATTGAGTGAGTAGGGAAGAGGCGTAGGGATAAGATAAATGATTTGTGTAAATGTGTTAGGGCGATGGAATTATTTCCATCGCCATTTTTTGTACTTATGGTATTAAAAACCAGTCTTTGGATATTGTAATTTTCATTTGGTATTTAGCTAATCCTTTGCTTTTTCCTTTCCGTTTTAAGCCTTTTTTGCTAATTTTGCGCATCCTTTCAAAATAAACAACAGTACATTGGAGAATCAGGAATTAACCACCGTTGAAACCGCCCGCGATCTGGGACTTTTACCCGAAGAATTTGAACGTATAAATGAGATAATGGGCCGCGTACCCAACTTTACCGAGCTTTCTATTTTCGCGGTAATGTGGAGCGAGCACTGTTCCTACAAAAATTCTATCACCTGGCTTAAAACCTTGCCTAAAGATAGCCCGCGTATGCTGGCAAAGGCGGGCGAAGAAAATGCCGGGCTGGTTGATCTTGGCGATGGTATTGGATGCGCCTTTAAAATTGAATCACATAACCACCCCTCGGCGCTGGAACCATACCAGGGAGCTGCAACAGGTGTGGGCGGTATAAACCGCGATATATTTACGATGGGTGCAAGGCCTATCGCGCAAATGAACTCGCTGCGTTTTGGCGATCTTAGTTTGGATAAAACCAAATGGCTTGTTAAAGGCGTGGTAAAAGGCATTAGCCATTACGGCAACGCCTTTGGTATTCCAACTGTTGGCGGCGAGCTTTTCTTTGACGAATGCTACAATATTAACCCACTGGTAAACGCTTTCTCGGCAGGTATTGTAAAAGCCGGCGAAACTGTTTCGGCTACATCTTATGGTGTGGGCAACCCGGTTTATATAGTAGGTTCTGCAACAGGTAAAGATGGTATCCACGGCGCGGCTTTCGCATCAAAAGATATCACCGAAGATTCGGTTAACGATTTACCTGCAGTACAGGTAGGCGACCCTTTCCAGGAAAAACTTTTGCTGGAAGCTACGCTTGAAGTAATCAAGACCGGTGCAGTTGTTGGTATGCAGGATATGGGTGCGGCAGGTATTATCTGCTCAAACTCTGAAATGAGCGCCAAAGGCGAGCATGGTATGATCATTCACCTTGATCGTGTACCAATGCGCCAGGAGAACATGAAACCATACGAGATCTTGCTTTCCGAATCTCAGGAACGTATGCTTATTGTGGTTGAAAAAGGTAAAGAAGCACTTGTTGAGGCTGTATTTGATAAATGGGATTTGAACTGCGCCATTATTGGTGAAGTTACCGATACCCAACGCCTGGAATATTTTATGAACGGTGTTAAAGTTGCCGATGTGCCTGCGGATGACCTGGTATTAGGTGGTGGCGCCCCTGTTTACGAGCGTGAATACCGCGAACCTGCTTACTTTGCCGAGAACCAGAAATTTAAAATAGAAGATGTTGCCGAGCCTGCCAACTTAGTTGATGTGGCCGAGCACCTGATAGGCCATGCTAACCTTGCATCTAAGCGTTGGGTAACTGATCAGTACGATTCTATGATTGGTACGGCAACTATGACCACTAATCGCCCAAGCGATGCGGCTGTTGTTGCTGTTAAGGATACTAATAAAGCTATTGTTTTAACATGCGATTGTAACTCACGTTATGTATACGCTGATCCTCAAAAAGGTACAGCCATTGCTGTTGCCGAAGCCGCACGTAATATTACCTGCGCAGGTGGCGAACCGGTAGCAATTACCAACTGCCTTAACTTTGGTAACCCATATAAGCCGGAAGTTTACTGGCAATTTGTTGGTGCCATAAAAGGTATGGGCGAAGCCTGTATAAAATTCGAAACCCCGGTAACCGGTGGTAACGTAAGTTTCTACAATCAATCATCAGATGAAGGCCCGGTATTCCCTACGCCAACCATTGGTATGTTGGGTGTTATGGACGATCAGGATAACTTAATGACCCTTGACTTTAAACAGCCGGGCGACTTAATTTACCTTGTTGGTGAATCACAAAATGATATCGCATCATCACAATATCTTGCATCGTACCATAAAATATTAAAAGCACCTGCCCCTTATTTTGATATAGATAAGGAATACGCCATGCACCAGGTTATTAAGCAATTAATTAAACATAAAGTTGTACAGTCGGCTCATGATGTGGCTGATGGTGGCTTGTACATTGCCCTGGTTGAATCGGCTATGCCAAACGGTTTGGGCTTTGATATCGAAAGCGATAGCAGCATCCGTAAAGATGCCTTCCTTTTCGGCGAAGCACAGGGCAGGGTAGTAGTGAGCGTTGCACCTGATGATCAGGAACGTTTCATTGAAATGATGGCCACCAGCGAAGTTGAATTTAGCCTGTTAGGTACTGTTAATGGTATTGGCAATACTAATATCGACGATGAACTGTTTGGTAACATCACCGATATTAAAATGGTACATGACAACGTACTTCATGTAATTTTAGGCGACGAATAATATGCTAAAGCTGAACAGGATACATCATATTGCTATCATCTGTTCAGATTATGAGCTGTCTAAAACATTCTATACAGAAGTACTTGGATTTAAAATAGTTCGCGAGGTGTATCGCGAAGCAAGAAGATCATATAAGCTTGATCTGGAAGTCAATGGACTATACCAGATCGAGCTTTTTTCATTTCCGGGCTCACCACCGGCAAGGCCCTCACAACCCGAAGCCCTTGGCCTTCGCCATTTAGCATTCGAGGTAAATAATCTGGAAGAAGCCGTATTCCATTTGAGTGAATATAATGTGGTTAACGAGCCCATCCGCGTGGATGAATGTACAGGCAAGCGCTTTACTTTCTTTACCGACCCTGATGGTTTGCCGTTGGAGTTGTATGAGAAATAAATCCCAAAATGTCATGGTGAGCCTGTCGAACCATTAGCCGCATGTATAAGTCTTCGACAAGCTTTCCATAACAATTTGTTAATAAATCCGGGTGAGAAGTGTTCACGTTCACGGGTGACGCAGACCGTGAACACTAATAAGTAACTGATAATCAGGGGTGTCAAAATTCAGCTACTGACAAAATATCGTCACCATTAATAAAGATAATATTTACTTCACAACCTCAACCCATTGTCCCTTTATTAGCGCGTTAATATCATGGTTATACATGGCCTCGCAATACGCAGCAGGCAAATAGTATTTACCGGCGTAAGCCGCATTAAGCATCACATAATAAGTTTACTTCTTTTTGCCCTTGTTGGTGTTGTCACCAACAAGACGTAATCCCTTTAGGCAGTCGCCAAGAAGTATTTGCGTTTACAAGCTTGCCGTTGGAGTTGTATGGGAAGTAGGTAAATTAAGCACTATTAAACTTGTATATTCGAATATGGAAATTAAGCCACACAAAAAATGGACAAGCAGGATTAATAAGTGGGAAAATATTTCAGTTGATGAATATAAATTTATTTTTGAGCAAGCTAAAGAAAAGTTAGACGATGTGCTATCTGAAACTGAAAGTATAACTGATAAATCTATTAAAATAGGTACTGCTGTAGTTGCTTTTTTAGGATTCTATTTAGGTTTAGTAATTCAAAATCATCTATTCAAATCTCATAAACTTTTGGTGGCATCCACCTTTATTTTTGCTATTATAAATCTATTTGTCATTATTAAACTAATATTTCCAAGTTTAATTTCAAATAGAGGATGTTCACCAGAAGCGTCTACAACTCCTGATTTTGATAATGATGACGACAAAGGATATTACCTGCAAAAATTATATTATAATTCAATAGGAATACTACAGGATAAAATAGATAAGACTGTAACCCGCAATTCAAACAGAATATTAATCTACAAAATTGCTTTAGCGTCTTTTGCATTGTTCTTAATATTAATGGGAATATCGTTAGGCTTTATTATTTAGTATCGCCCTTGGTTGTACCGGTGTCGATATCAGTTTGAATAGTAATTTCTCTTGGCATGGGTTTGATTTATAATCCTAAGATACAAAATTTGTGTTTACTTTACCAACAACGGTGAGAAAAATGGCATGATGAGCCTGTCGAACCATTAGTCGCCTTTACAAGTCTTCGACTAGCTCAGACTGACAGTACACCTTAAATCACTACCCCGTCATTAAGAGGAACGAAGCAATCTTCCGATTGCAAATAATAAATTGTCATTTCGAACGAGCAGTGGGGTGGCTTGTGAAATGGTGTGAGGAGAAATCTTTTACATTTTGCATCCGTTAATGCCTTGTGTAAAAGATTTCTCCTCGTACCTCGTTCGAAATGACAGGTTGTTACTTGTAAACCTACTTCACTACCTCAACCCATTGTCCTTTTATCAGCGCGTTAATGTCATGGTTATACATGGCCTCACAATACGCAGCAGGCAGATAATATTTACCGGCATAGGCCGCGTTTAGCATAACATAATAAGTTACTTCTTTACCCTCCGCTAAACTGAAATAGGTGTTCACCCTATCATCGCGGATATCACGGTAATCTGGTTGAGAAGACTTAAACGCTTCATCATTATTCAGCATGCGGCTGTTTAATATTTCCCATCCCGATGGGAAGATCTGCGTAAGCGCGAGGTTATCGTACCGCCCGCGTTTTCCCGGGTTTTTAATAGTAACCTGTGCCACAAAATCGCTGCCTTGTTTAAGTGATGTTGGGTCGATAAGTTTACCACCGAGTGTAAAGTAGGCAACACGCATTTGCATCACATTAGGGTTAACGTAAGTTTTAACATCCTGTCCTGATGATGGCTGCCCTTGCTGTATCAACCTCACATAAAGCTTATTTGTACCGTTGTTTTTCAGCGTAACCTTGCCGCTATTAGCAGCCAGTTCCTGCTGCCACAGGTACGACGCTGAATTTACATTGCCTTTTGCAGAACCCGCATTATAGTTAAACGACAACTTGCCGCCACCTTTATTCACGCCGCAATATTGCGCTATCGCTACAAGTGAGTAAGCCGTAGTTTGCGTGCTGTACCAGCTATCCTGTGATAGTTTTGATGCTACGCTACGCACCATGCCCGATGCCTTTTGTTGCTGACCCAGTAGGGTAAGGGTTTCCAGTATCATGGCCTCGTCCCGCAGATCAGAACCATAAG
>NZ_JAQBOI010000045.1 GCF_028288105.1 Mucilaginibacter sp.
AGGTAACAAGTTAAGTGTACTGCCATTATACCCTGGTGAGCAGATGGTTTAACTAATTTATTGTTTAACAAAAATTGAAAAATTTATTCACGGCGCTTATCGCCCTGCTGCTGCCTGTTTTGGCATCGGCTCAATTTTCCATCAGCGGGAAAATCACTAATCAGGCCGGCGAAGCTTTGCCCGGCGCAACCGTAAGTATAAGCAGTCCGGCTATTAATACACAAACAGATGTAAGGGGCAGCTACCAAATTGCCGATTTGCCCAGTGGTACTTACACCGTTAAAGCCAGCTACATAGGCTATCAGGTAACCACCCAAACCATTACTTTAAAAGGCAACCATACGCTTAACATAGCACTTACAAACGCCACGTTCAGCGCCGAGGAGGTTACGGTAACCGCTACCCGCGCGGGCAAAAACTCGCCAACAGCATTTACCAACTTAAGCAAGAAGGACCTGCAAAAAAACAATTTTGGGCAGGATATGCCCTATTTGTTAAACCAAACCCCATCGGTAGTGGTAAGCTCTGATGCCGGTGCCGGTGTGGGCTATACCGGGATCCGCATCCGTGGCAGTGATGGCACAAGGGTGAACGTTACGGTTAATGGTATCCCTTTAAACGATGCCGAAAGCCAGGGCTCGTACTTTATAGACCTGCCCGATCTGGCATCGTCAGTTAATAATATACAGGTGCAGCGTGGCGTAGGTACATCAACTAACGGCGCGGGCGCTTTTGGGGGCAGTATCAACATACAAACTGCTACCCGCCGCGATACAGGTTTTGCAGAGATCAACACAACCGCGGGCTCATACAATACCATTAAAAATACGGTAAGCATGGGCACAGGTTTATTGGGAGGGCATTTTAGTGTAGATGGCCGCCTGTCAAGGATTAAATCTGACGGGTATATTGACCGCGCATCGTCCGACCTGAAATCGTTTTTTGTGAGCGGTGCTTACTATGGTAAAAACAGTACGTTGAGATTAAATGTGTTTTCGGGTATCGAGCGTACCTACCAGGCATGGAACGGGGTTCCTGATTATGTGATCAACGATAATACCATCCCAAACAACCGTACCTATAACGAACTGGGCTTAATGCCCGATGGTACTTATTATAAAGACCAGGTAGATAATTATCAGCAAAACCACTATCAGTTATTGTACGATCAAAAACTGTCTGATAAATTATCGTTTAGCG
This sequence comes from Mucilaginibacter sp., assembly GCF_028288105.1. Lineage (GTDB taxonomy): Bacteria > Bacteroidota > Bacteroidia > Sphingobacteriales > Sphingobacteriaceae > Mucilaginibacter. Next base: position 1,201 of record NZ_JAQBOI010000045.1, read on the forward strand.
GCGCCCTGCATTACACCAAAGGCTTTGGCTATTATGAAGAGTATAAGAACAACGCGAAGGTAACCGACTATGGCTTAACCCCTGTGGTTGTTGGCGATTCTACTATTACCAATACCAACCTGGCCCGCCGCCTTTGGTTAAATAACGATTTTTATGGCGTAACCTATGCTTTAAAATATCAGGCAAAAAGCAACCTTAACTTTACTTTAGGTGGTGCTTATAACCGCTATACCGGCGCGCATTACGGCAATATTATTTATACCCAACAAGACGCGGGCATTCCACCCAACTATGAATACTATCGTGATGATGCCGAAAAAAGCGACTTTAACATATTTGGCCGCGGCGAATACAAATTAGGTGATGTAACCCTGTTTGCCGACCTGCAATACCGCCGTATTTATTACTCTTTCCTTGGGTTCGACAGAAACCTGAATAACGTACAGCAAAACGCTACGCTTAACTTTTTTAATCCCAAGGCTGGTATAACTTACGAGCTGGATGAGCATAATAACATTTATGCATCATTCGCGGTAGGTAACCACGAGCCTAACCGGGATGATTATACCAACTCTACCCCGGCCAGCAGGCCTAAGCCCGAAAATTTGAAAGATTTTGAAGCAGGTTATCGTACCAGCGGCGATGTATTTAAAGGAGGCATTAACCTGTTTTATATGTTGTATAAAAACCAGTTGATATTAACAGGTGCCTTAAACGATGTAGGCTCGGCAACACGTATGAATGTTGATAACAGCTACAGAGCAGGTATTGAATTTGACGGGCGGGTTAAAATAACAAACCAGTTAAGCTGGGCGGCCAATGCTACTATCAGTACTAATAAAATTAAGGACCTGAACCGGACATTAGCCAGCTACGATGCTGATTTTAATCCGTTGCCATCGGTAGTGCAGTCTTTTAAAAAGACCAACATCGCGTTTTCGCCATCATTAATAGCCGGGAGCGAGATCGCTTATTCGCCTATAAAAAATGGCAGCATTGCCTTTGTAAGCAAATATGTGAGCAAACAATACCTGGATAATACAAGCAACATTAACCCCACAGGTATTACAACCTCGCCGGATGTGGCAAACAACCCATACGCGGTTAACCGGTATTTAAAAGCATATTTTGTAAACGATGTGAGGCTGAGCTATAACTTCAGCACCAAAGCCATCAAGAATATCGGCATAGGTTTACTGGTTAACAATGTTTTCAGTAAAAAATACGAGGCAAACGGTGCTACCTATCCGGAAGTGGATGGCGGGACGCTGGTAAACTACAATTACTATTTCCCGCAGGCAACGCGCAATTTCCTGGCATCGCTTAATTTAAGCTTTTAACCCTGTAGCTATGCAAAATTGGATAGACCTGTTCATGGAACAGGTAAAAGCTACCACATGGCTGGAGTGGACGGCCGTGCTGTTGGGCATAGCCGAAGTATTACTTGCCAAGGCTAATAAAGTGTGGCTATACCCAACGGGTATAGTCGCTACTTTAATTTCTATTTACCTGTTGCTTCATGTAGATCTTTATGCCGAATGCCTGCTGAGCTGCTATTATGTAGTAATGAGCTTTTATGGCTGGTACCATTGGGTAAAAAAACGAAACGAACCGCCTGTAAAAGTATCGTATGCCAACCGGCAGGAATGGATAGTTACCCTGCTGATTGTTTTTGTTGGCTGGGGTGTACTTTACCTGTTGCTCATCAATTTCACAAAGTCAACCGTACCGGTTTGGGATTCATGGGTATCATCAACCGCATGGGCGGGTATGTGGCTTTTGGCCCGGCGCAAAATAGAAAACTGGGTGTTGCTTAATGTAAGCAACCTGTTTGCCGTACCCCTGCTGTTCCACAAAAACCTGGCGCTTTTTGCATTGCTTACGGCGTTTTTGTTTGTAGTAGCCATATTTGGTTACCTGGACTGGCGAAAGATCATTAAAGAAGAACGGTTAAAAGAAGAACAATTATTAATTAATGTGGAGTTAGTATGAAACAAACAGATCATCCATCATTAATGATGCAGCCCCACTGGGTTGAAATTATACGCAATAACGCGGCCGAAGCAGAGCAATTAGGCAAACTGAATGAAGCGCAACTGGCTTTGGTGTACGAGCAGCAATGGTTTAACCTAGTATCGCCTATTGAATATGGCGGCTTACAAAGGTCACTGCCCCGGCTTGTAAAAATAGAAGAGGCCTTAAGCTGGGCCGATGGCAGCCTGGGTTGGGTGGTTACTTTATGCTGTGGTGCCGGCTGGTTTGGCGGTTTTCTTAACCCACAAATTGCTAAACAAATATACCAGGATCCTAAAGTATGTTTAGCGGGCAGCGGTGCACCTACAGGCACGGCAACTATTTCTGGCGATGGCTATATGATAAATGGCAGCTGGATGTACGCCAGCGGTGTGCATCATGCTACCTATATTACAGTTAACTGTAATATAATGGATGGCGATAAAGCTGTTATGAATGCCGATGGTACGCAACTGATATTACCATTTGTATTGGATAGAAAAGATGTAGAGCTGCTATCCGGCTGGAAATATATAGGTATGATAGCAACTGGCAGCGATGCTTATAAGGTTGAAGATTTATATGTAGATAGCAACCGTTGTTTTAAAATTGACGCGACAGCCGCAGTAATTGATGCGGCTTTATACAGCTATCCGTTTTTTCAACTGGCCGAAGCTACATTGGCCGCGAATATATCTGGCCTGGCAGTGCATTTTACCGATCTGTGTGTACCGGCTTTTGCAAATAAGGCAACCAATATCCGACGCGTAAACCAGGCAAATGTTTTGGTGATGGACGAAGCACTGCAATCGGCAACGGCATTATTAAACCAGGCCCGTGCAAGTTTTTTTGAAGCGGTTGAAGCCTCATGGAATGAACCCGGGAAAGAAGAATTATTAAATGCGGTTAGCCGCACCAGCAGGG
>NZ_JAQBOI010000052.1 GCF_028288105.1 Mucilaginibacter sp.
ATTTAGTTTTTGACGGTTCTGTTTGTCAAATTTAAGTATCAGATACACAATGGCTGATCCTGCCACCAGGAAGTAAAAAAAAGTTGCTGTAGAAGCAGAAAAAAAATCATTCATATAAACTATCCTCCCCGTTATTCAATTTATGTGACAAGTTGTATTGCTTTTAATTATTACGGGCAGGGCAGTATTTAGGTTACGTTTTTTTTAAAATGGTCTCAACTTTGCAGGGCAGATATTGTAATATGTTAAATGTGTTAATAAAAAACAGGATATAAACATTATCAGTATGTTATGTTTTCAGAACAATCGGTATACCTTTGCGCTATGTTATCAAGGCACTTAAAACCTACCTTATATTATACGGTTTTTATAATTTTAATGCATGCCACTTTCCCGGCGTTATCTCAAACTACCCGTAAGGCTAAAAAAACGGAAGAGGTGCCAGAACGTTCCTTTAAGTTTAAAACAATTGTAATTGATCCCGGCCACGGCGGTAAAGACCCCGGCGCGCATGGCTCTTACTCTAATGAGAAAACTATTGCCCTTAGCATTGCCAAAAAACTAAAAGTTGCAATAAATAACGAGGTAAGCGGCGTTGAGGTGATCATGACCCGCAGTACCGATAAATTTATTGAGTTGCATAAACGTGCCGATATCGCTAACGATAATAAAGCCAACCTGTTTATATCTATACATTGCAACTCATCGCCCCAAAACGTGGGTACCAGTCGTGGCGTGCTATTGTTGGTTTACGGTTATCATCGCAAAGGTGAGCAACTGGAGGCCATACGCGAAAATGCATCTATCTTTATAGAAAAAGATTATAAAAAGAAATACAGCGGTTACGGTGAGGATGCCGCGGTTAATGCTATTGTACTTGCCGCATTTCAGCAGCGCTACCGGAAGCAAAGCGTACATTTTGGCAATTTGTTAAACCACGAATTTAAAGTAAATAATGGCCGTAAAAGTTTAGGTGTAAGGGAACAAGGGGTACTTGTATTACAGCAAAGCGGCATGCCGGGCCTGCTTATAGAAACAGGTTATATAAATAACCCATCTGATGAAAGATACCTTAACTCTGCAGATGGGCAAAACGATATAGTGCAATCGATATTAACAGCTATAAAAAAGTATAAGGAAAGTTTTGATTAGTGGGGGTGTTTTTCTGATAACTTAATTATAGGTATAAAATTTGTGCAATAATTAATTCACCTAAAATATACCATCATGAAACCAACTATTAAAACATCGCGCAGAGATTTTATACGAACAGGTTCATTAGGCGCCGGGGCATTAGTTCTGGGTTCGTCATTATCAGTATTGGCTTGTACTAAAGCTGATAAACGGTTAGGTATTGCCCTGGTTGGTTTGGGTGGCTATAGCGGCGGGCAACTTGCCCCGGCCTTGCAGCATACCAAAAATTGCTACCTGGCAGGTATAGTAACCGGTACTCCTTCCAAAGCCGAAGATTGGTCAAAAAAGTACAATATCCCCAAAAACAATATTTATAACTATCAAACTTTTGATGATATAGCCAATAACAAAGATATTGATATTGTATACGTTGTGCTGCCGGTATCAATGCATAAGGAGTATACTATTAGGGCGGCTAAAGCGGGTAAACATGTGATATGCGAAAAGCCAATGGCATTAAATGCTGCCGAATGCCAGGAAATGATAGACGCTTGTAAGAAGGCTGATCGTTTGCTTTCTATAGGCTACCGCTTACATTTTGAGCCGCACACGCAGGAAGTAATGCGCCTTGGGCAGAAACAAGTTTTTGGCAAAGTAACCAAAGTGGAAACCGGCAATGGGTTTACCTATAATGGCGACCCCAACGCATGGCGCTTGAAAAAAGCTTTGGCTGGTGGTGGTGGCTTAATGGATATGGGTATTTACGCCATACAAGGCGCACGCTATACGCTGGGCGAGGAACCTATTGCGGTTAAAGCCACACAAGAAAAAACTCGGCCCGAATTATTTAAGGATGTTGACGAAACTGTTTTTTGGGAACTGCAATTTCCAGGAGGTGCAAAGGTTACAGGTAAAAGCAGCTATAACCATGACTGGGGTTACTTACGTGCCCAGGCCGAGAAAGGGAACTTTGAGCTGGAACCAGCCTACGGTTATGGCGGATTGGATGGTAAGATAAATGGTAAACCCATGCAAATTCCCAATATTATACAACAGGCTGCACAGATGGATGATTTTGCAACATGCGTTAGCCTAAAAAAACAAAGCCGTGTACCAGGCGAAGAGGGGTTAAAGGACATGAAAGTTGTTGATGCCATATATCGCAGTTTGGATAGTGGTAAGTGGGAGAAGATATAACATCTCTCTCTACAGTCATTGCGAGGTACGAAGACAACCGACCGAAGGGAGCTCATTAATACCTTAAGGGAAAATTAAACACATTAATAATCTCTTTACGATATGTTGCGAATATGTATAGCTCCTGGTTCATAGCTCCTTATATTTACATCACAACTAACCAACTATGCATTTAAAAAAAATACTCCTAATGGCGTTGATACCCCAACTTATAACTGCATTTAGCTTTGCACAAAAAATACCTTACGGCAAAAATGCGGCGGTGGGGAAGTATTACAATGTACGTGGCATAAAGCTATATGTTGAAGAATATGGCAGCGGGCAACCTTTGTTAATGATACATGGCAACGGCGGAGATATGAGTGCTTTTAGCGAAAATGTACCTTATTTTTCTAAGAAGTATAGGGTGATATTGGTAGATAGCCGGTCGCAAGGTAAATCAATTGATACCAATCCTTCACTTACTTTTGAGCAAATGGCCGACGATTTCGCAGCATTGCTTGATGTTATGCACATCCCCAAAGCGTACCTGTTAGGCTGGAGCGATGGTGGCATTAATGCTATATTAATGGCTATTCGTCATCCGGATAAAGTTATTAAACTGGCATCTACAGGTGCCAATATAACACCTGATGCCAGCGCATTTGTAGATGGCAGCTGGGCAAATTCAGAAAAATATTATAAAGAAAATAAGAGCAAAGTTTGGCGTACAGCTGCCGATAAAAATGCCTGGAAAATGTTTATGCTAGATTGGGAGCAACCCAATATTAAACTTACCGAACTGAAAAAAGTTAAATGCCCGGCCTTTATTATTGCCGGCGACCATGATGTTATTGCCGATAAACATACCCGCTTAATACAGCAAAATATCCCCGGTTCTAAGTTATGGATAGTGAAAAACTCCGGGCACGGTACGTTGGTTGAACATGCAACAGTATTCAATAAAAAGGTTGACGCCTTCTTCGCTGAGAAATAGTGATTTGTCATTAGTTTTTCAAAAAAGATGTTTAAACATCTTTTTTGAAAAACATGTCAATCCTTTGTTTATCTTTGAATCAATTCAAATATTAAACTGAAAAATATTAAACAATGAAAAAAATCTTAACATTAGCTGCAGCGGCATTATTTATGCAAACGGCTGTATTTGCACAAAGCACCTGGAAAGCTGATAAAGCCCATTCACACGTAAAATTTACTATTACACACCTTGCAGTATCTGATGTTGATGGTGTTTTTAAAGATTTTGATGCAAGTATAGTTGCTGCAAAACCAGATTTTAGCGACGCTAAATACACTTTTACTGCAAACACTGCATCTGTAAGCACAGATAACGAAAGACGCGATGGTCATTTAAAATCTCCTGATTTTTTTGACGTTGCTAAATACCCAACCCTAACTTTTGTTAGTACAAGTGTTGCAGCTGCAGGTACAAACAAATATAAAGTAACTGGTAACTTAACCTTAAACGGTGTTACTAAACCGGTTGTGTTAGATGCTGCTTACCGTGGTACTATAACCAACCCAATGACAAAAGGCCCTGATGCCGGTTTTAAAATCACTGGTACTATCAAACGTTCTGACTTTAATTTCGGTAGCAAATTTGGCTCACCAATGCTAAGCGACGAAGTTGAACTAAGCGCAAGCGGCGAATTCTTGAAACAATAATAGTTTTTCAATATAAATTCGAAAAAGCGGCCTCCATTAATGGGGCCGCTTTTTTTATGATTTAATTGGCTGCTACGCGTTTAAAGGTCATGGTTTTACCAAGCAGTTTAACCTTCCAATAGCCTTTTACTTTTAATAAGCCGCTTTTGTCAATATAAGCTGCGGCGCTCCAGTATTTACCACTTTGTACTTCGTAGATCTTGCCACCTTCCCATGAATCCGATTTTGGATTGTATGTAAGGTTCTCTAACACATCAAGGCCAAGCACTTTACGGCTGCGCAGTGCCGGGTCGGGGTTTTTTATATCGGTAATAGTTTCCATGGGTTTGGCTTTTGACACCCCACCCGTAAACCATATCATTTTAGCTCTAAAAGTATTTTTATAAGGGTAAACCTCCACTATCAGATTTTTTTCGGTTGATTGCCATTTGCCGCAGATGAGGTTGGCTTTGATACTGTTATCAGGCTCAATGGTTTTAAAAGAAGAGAATACAGTTATGGCTAAGATAAATAAGTATCGCATAGGCTATAAATAACAGCTACAATAACAGATATAACTGTTTTGTTTGCCAAAACTAAAAAATGTTTAGTGGTGGTAATAGATAATTGGTAATTTAGTGGCGTACCTAAACCTTAATATGAAACGAATTTTCCCGGCGCTATTTGTACTATTATTTATTATAGCATTTCAATCCTGCAAAAAAGACTCACCTGCAAATCCAGATAAGCCTGCCGATACAGAAAAACCCGATCCATCAAAGATATACCTGGTGAGTAAAATTACTTTCCACTATGCCAATCAAAGTGGTAGGGTAGAAGAGTATAAATATGATGCACAAAACAGAATAATTCAATCTCGTACAGAAAACTATCATTTTACCCCTACCGGCTCATGGGATACCTTTAATTATGTATATGATAATAACAATAAGCTAATTAAAGCCGAAATGATTAGCTATGATAACAGGGTGTTAACTACACGTCTTTTTGTATATAATTCAAATGCAACTGCAGGTGATCAAGTATATGAACAAACAGAAAATGGTGTTACAGTATTAGTTTACCCGGTATCGTTAGATGCTAATGGCAGGGTTAAATTTGTGGCTAAACGCTACGGTATTAAATATGATTCAAACGGACATTTTTCATATTATGGCGCACCTGAGGGAATGGATGATTTTGATGCAACCTTTCAGTTCGATACTAAAAAAAATCCTTTTTATAACGTAGTGGGCTTAAATCCTAACATAAACTACTTAGAGGAACTTTATCCAGTTAACAGTTTAAATAATTTACTCACTATTAATAACTCAGGAAGTAAGGTAATTACTTATAATGTGAATGATTTTCCTGTAAAATCAATTTATACCTCTGCAACTGGCAACATAGAAACGGTTGATTACGAATACATAGTAAAATAGCCAACGAAAACGTAATAGTTAATTTATTAACCACCCAAAAGGTGTATTTGCTACACACTTTATATATTTGAGATGTAAACCAATATATACTTCTCATCTGTATGAAAAAACTGCCGCTGCTGCTATCGTTGCTTGGGCTTGCCATCTCTGCATCTGCACAACAAAAAAATATTTACCATAAGGGCTGGGTCGATTTTAATAAAAATGGCCGTATGGACATTTTTGAAGATCCGTCTCAGAATATCGAAAAACGCATTACTGATCTGCTTAACCAGATGACCGTTGAGGAAAAAACCTGCCAAATGGCTACCCTTTACGGTTACAAGCGTGTGCTTAAAGACGAAATGCCTGTACCCAACTGGAAGAACGAGATCTGGAAAGATGGTATTGCCAATATAGATGAAGAATTAAACAATCTTACATCGCATACCGATGATGCGCCAACGCAGTATTCTTACCCATTCAGCAAGCATGCATCGGCTATAAACACTATTCAAAAATGGTTTGTAGAAGAAACCCGCATGGGTATTCCTGTCGATTTTACCAACGAGGGTATCCACGGCCTTAACCATGACCGTGCAACACCTTTGCCTGCACCAATAGGCATCGGTAGTACCTGGAATAAGCAACTGGTGCGCCAGGCAGGGCAAACCGTTGGTCGCGAAGCAAAAGCTTTAGGTTATACCAACGTGTACGCCCCAATACTTGACCCGGCCCGCGATCAGCGTTGGGGCCGTGTGGTAGAATGCTACGGTGAAAACCCATTCCTGATTGCCGAAATGGGCAAACAAATGGTTTTGGGCATACAAGAGGAGGGCGTAGCATCAACCCTTAAACATTACGCGGTTTACAGCGTGCCCAAAGGTGGCCGTGATGGCAGCGCCCGTACCGATCCGCATGTGGCACCACGTGAAATGCATCAAATCTATCTGTACCCGTTTCGCCGTGTTATACAGGAAGCACACCCAATGGGGGTAATGAGCAGCTATAACGATTGGGATGGTGTACCTGTTACCGGCAGCTATTACTTCCTGACAGAATTGCTTCGCCAGAAATTTGGTTTCCAGGGGTATGTGGTAAGCGATAGTGAAGCGGTAGAATATTTATACTCGAAACACAAAGTTGCTATTGATTACAAAGAGGCCGTTCGCCAGGCGGTAGAGGCCGGGCTTAATGTACGCACCAACTTTACCATGCCGCAAACTTTTATACTTCCGCTGCGCGAACTGATCAAAGAAAACAAGATCTCGATGAAGGTAATAGATTCGCGAGTGGCCGATGTGCTGCGGGTGAAATTTCGTTTAGGTTTGTTTGATAGTCCGTATGTGAAAGACCCGAAAGCAGCCGATAAAGTAGTGCACACCGCTGCCGATGAGCAAATGAGCCTTAAAATGAACCGTGAATCTATGGTGCTTTTAAAGAACGAAAACAACTTATTGCCGCTTGATAAAAGCAAGTACAAAAATATACTGGTAACCGGTCCGCTGGCTGTAGAGAGTAATTATACTGTTAGCAGATACGGCCCATCGCATAACCCCATCATATCGGTATTTGATGGTGTTAAAAAGTATGTTGGTGCAGCGGGTAAAGTAAGTTACGTTAAGGGCTGCGATATGGTGGATGCTACCTGGCCCGAGAGCGAAATCATTGAAACGCCATTAACGCCCGCCGAACAAGCTGGTATCGATTCGGCAGTGGCACAGGCCAAACAGTCGGACGTGATTATAGCCGTTGTGGGCGAGGATATCGACAGGGTAGGCGAGAGCCTTTCCCGTACAGGATTGAACTTGCCGGGCCGCCAGTTAAAGCTGATACAGGCTTTGCAGGCAACCGGAAAGCCGGTTGTTATGGTGATGATAAACGGCCAACCACTTACTATTAACTGGGAAAACAAATACGTGCCTGCTATTTTAGAGGCATGGTTCCCGAGTACACAAAGCGGACAGGTAATTGCTGAAACCCTTTTTGGCGATAACAACCCGGGCGGTAAATTGCCAATTACTTTCCCTAAAACTACCGGGCAAATTGAGTTTAACTTTCCGTTCAAGCCAAATTCGCAGGCCGGGCAGGGCGGCAAAAACAGCTGGGGCCACACCAGCGTAAATGGAGCGTTATATCCATTTGGTTATGGGCTTAGCTATACCAGCTTTGAATACAGTAACCTGCAGGTATCACCAGAAAAAGGGCACTCACAGGGGGATATAACCGTTACGGTAGATGTAACCAATACCGGCCAACGCAAAGGCGATGATGTAGTACAACTGTATTTAAAAGACGATGTAAGCAGTGTAACCACTTACGAATATGATCTGCGTGGTTTTGAGCGTGTTAGCCTTAATCCGGGTGAAAAGAAAACTGTTACCTTTACCCTACACCCTGATGATCTGGCACTGCTGGATAAAAACATGAACTGGACTGTTGAACCGGGTACTTTCCAGGTTTGGATAGGCAGCTCATCAATGGATATAAAGTTGAAGAAGGGGTTTGCGGTAGAATAATAAGCTTTATTTTAGATATCGCCGCCCATTCAAGCGTCCACGCTTACGTTTATTTTAAGCGTGGACGCTTAAAATAATTTTGTTTCAAGCGCAGACGCTTGAAACGGCGTTGTATATTTGCTTTATGGCACCAAAACGTTTCGACTGGGTTCCCTCAGCTTATTCAGATAATATGCAAAATATCATTATTCGGGAGGCCACTTTGGCCGATATGGATACCCTGCTTCAGTTTGAACAGGGTGTCATTAGCGCCGAGCGCCCATTTGATCCAACCTTAAAGGACAGCAATGCCAAATACTACGACCTTGACGAATTTATCACTGCCCCACATATTTACCTTGTAGTGGCCGAATGGGATGGCGAGTTGATAGGCAGTGGCTATTCCCGTATCGAAACCTCAAAGATCTATTTGAAACATCAGCAGCATGCTTATTTGGGGTTCATGTATGTAGTACCCCAGCATCGTGGTAAAGGGGTAAACAAATTAATTATTGATACTTTAAAAGATTGGTCGGTAAAGCAGGGGGTAACCGAGTTTCGCCTGCAGGTTTATTACCAAAATGCACCTGCCATAAAAGCCTATGAAAAGGTTGGCTTTACGAGCCACATGATAGAAATGAGAATGGGATTAAGTTAATACACGATAGTTGTAATATCTTTATCGTTTTAATTGGAAATGAAGCTATCGGTAACTGATCATGTTAATAATGGTGACCTGTACATGTGGATCAACGAGCCGCATTTCGACAGGCTGTTTTATACCCGTGATCGCCAGCAAAAATACCTTACTATTGCCTGGAACAAGGGTGCTATGCAAACCGTAACTATTGATGAGGTAGCCTACGATTTTATGCCCAATACCATATTGCCGCTAATGGTTAACCAATCATTTCATTTTGAGAGGCCTGAAGATATCGTTGCCTGGCAATTTAACCGCGAATTTTATTGTATTGTAGATCATGATGAAGAGGTAAGCTGTGTGGGCTTCCTGTTTTACGGCCTGGATAAACAAATTTTTGTTACGCTCGACGATGCCATGCAAAAAAAGCTGCAAATACTTTCCAGTATTTTTATTGAAGAATTTAATACGGCCGATAACATTCAGGGTGATATGCTTAAGATGCTGTTAAAGCGGTTGATAATTATTATTACCAGGCTTGCCCGCTCGCAGTACATGCCGCAAACAACGCTTCCTGATGACAAATTTCACGTTATTCGTAAGTTTAATTTACTGGTAGAAAACAATTATCGAAACCAGCATGCGGTATCTTATTATGCCGGGCAGCTAAATAAATCGCCTAAAACATTGTCAAACCTTTTTGCGCTTTATAATCATAAGTCGCCGTTATCGGTAATACAGGAAAGAATACTGCTCGAAGCCAAACGTTTGTTGTATTACACCGATAAATCTGCCAAAGAAATAAGCTATGAGCTTGGTTTTGAAGACGCTGCGTATTTTAGCAATCTGTTTAAAAAGCATACTACCTATTCCCCAACCGAATTCAGGCAGAGTAAATCATTATCTGCAGTCGGGAAATAATTACAAGCATACGGGAAGTATCTCTATTCTTTAGCCTGCCGGGGCAATGCACCTTTGTAGTGTTGATAGCAACTAAAAAATCAACCCTAACATAATGAAAAATTTCACAGTACCAACCCGGGATGAAGTATCACCAGAAAATCAAGGTCTTTTTGATACCCTTACAAAAGTTGTAGGTAAGGTGCCTAACTTATATGGTGTTTTAGCACATTCAGACCATGCACTGGCTAATTACCTTACACTTCAAAATGGAAAAACATCTTTACGTGCTAAAGAACGTGAAGTGATCAACTTAATAGTAAGCCAGGTAAATGATTGTATATATTGTTTAAGTGCCCACACCGCAATTGCAAAAATGAATGGCTTTACCGATGATCAGGTAATAGAACTTCGTGGTGGTTCAGCATCATTTGATGCTAAATTAGATGCATTAGTAAAAGTAACCAAAAGCATCACCGAAAATAAAGGCCATGCAGATGAAGCTTTATTGGACGCATTTTATGCCGCCGGTTATACGCAAGGCAACTTACTTGATGTGGTAATTGCAGTTGGCGATAAAACCATTACCAATTACGTATATGCGCTTACAAAAGTACCTGTCGACTGGCCTGCTATACCAGAACTGGTAAATTAAAACAAACTAAACTATTATATTTAAGCCTGTTACCATTGGTAATGGGCTTTATCCATTTAAAATATTCAATCATGAATTTTGCAAAATTCGCGTTTACCGATGGTATAAAAGCCTTGCAGGAAAAGTATGGCAGCCGTGACGCTTATGCCAATATGGAAAAGCGCACAGATAAAGATGGCTTAACCGAAGATGAGATGGCTTTTATTGAAAGCCGCGATAGTTTTTACATGGCCAGCATTGGCGAAAATAATTATCCGTACATACAACACCGAGGTGGCCCTGCCGGGTTCATCAAAGTTATAAATAACAGAACCATTGGCCTGGTTGATTTTAGAGGTAATAAACAATATATATCTGTAGGGAATATACTTACCCATACACAGGTTTCGTTATTTCTAATGGATTACCCGCATCAAACAAGGTTGAAAATTTATGCCGATGCACGTATTGTAAACATGGAGGATGATCCTGCACTTTTTAAGTTGTTAGACCCTACCGGATATAAGCATTCTGCCGAAAGAATGATGGTTTTTGATGTAAAGGCATTTGATTGGAACTGCCCCCAGCATATAACCCCAAGGTATACCGAAGATGAGATAAAACAGGCTTTTGCACCACAGAATGAATACGTGTTAAAGCTGGAATACAAATTAGAAAAGATAAAAAAGCAACTGGCTGATAAGGAATAATATGCAGTAGATTTGATTCAAATTTTAAAAAGTTTCTCAACTTATTGTAGTTTGCAGCATTATTTATAATTTTATAGCAGAAAATATACTCTAAACTATTTAAAGCAAGCAGATACTTAATGGAAATAAAAAGCAATGGCGTAAAAAGCGGCTGGTTAAAAAATATGATCATTAAGAGGTTGTATTTCGATAAAGCAATGTCGTGCGCCGGGTTGAGCCAGCTTTTTGATAAGAGCATCCCATCTATAGCTAAAGCTATAAACGAACTAATAAAAGAAGGTTTTGTAATAGAGCAGGGGTTTGCACCCTCAAGCGGCGGGCGCAGGCCTTTAATGTACGCTATCAATACAAATGCTATGTTCATTCTGGCTGTGGCTATGGATCAGCTATCGGCCCGAATACAGCTAATAGACCTTAATAATAACCCTGTTGCCGAAATGGCTACGGTTGAATTGAAGCTGCACAATAATGACAACGCGCTTCCCCAGCTTATCGATCACCTGAATAACTACATAGAAGAAAGCGGCATCTCTAAAAAGAAAATAGCAGGTATTGGTATAGGCATGCCCGGCTTTATTAACGCTATTGAAGGTATCAATTACACTTACCTTGATGCCGGAGGCGAAAGCTTGAGTAAATACATTTGTAAAGCTACAGGTATTACAACTTACATTGATAACGATTCCAGCCTGATAGCCCTTGCCGAGCAAAAGTTTGGTATAGCACGTTCGCAACAAGAAGTTATGGTAATAAACCTGGGCTGGGGTATAGGCCTTGGAATGATCATAGATGGTAAGATCTTCCGCGGATATAACGGTTTCGCGGGCGAACTAAGCCATATTCCTTTATCAGACAATGGTGCTTTATGCGTGTGCGGTAAACGTGGTTGTTTAGAGGCTGAGGCATCAATGCTGGTAGTGGCCGAGAAAGCCGAAGAAGGTATTAAGAAGGGCCGTGTAACCAGCCTTAGGCCACATAACGGCCAATCTAAACTTATGGGCGATGCTCTTATGGAAGCTGCCAACCAAGGCGACCAGTTTGCTATTGAGTTACTTACCGATGCCGGCTATAAAATAGGCAAGGCATTGGCTATTCTTATTCATATTATGAACCCGGCTAATATTGTATTAAGTGGCCGTGGTGCAAAAGTCGGGCGCATATTAATGGCCCCTATACAGCAGGCTTTACATAAATATTGCATCCCGCGCCTTTCATCGGGTACCGAATTACTGATCTCTTCATTAGGTTTTGACGCCGAACTTATTGGCGCAGCCGTATTGGTAATGGAGAATTTTGATAAGGAAGAAAGAGCGAAGTAGTTATCATGAAAAAAATTTACTACTCACCCCTTCGCAAGGAGCCGGCTTTGTTATAAAATAGCGTACAGACGTATATCTTGTAAAATAACCTATATTTCGAAATGAGCTGTATTTCTATTAGTTGTATATCTTATTACTAAATAGTTAGGCTATCACCTAATTTGTAAATTTCATTGAATTTTACGCCTAACTGCTTAAAGTGTCTGGCATAATTCTCGTAGCGCTGCTTAATAAAAAATTCTTTTGCGTAGCCATCATGTACAGGCAATATTTGTTTAGGCTGCACCGCGTCGGCAAAACCGGCTATGCGTAATTCATTGGCAAATGGCGCCATGGTAACCATTATTAAAAGCTCGATGCCTTTGTACCTGGTCAGTTTATCTTCCATAGAATCTACCGGGTGCAGTACTTTATCATTGATGATAAAGCCGGTCATTTGTGGTATTGGGTTATCCAGCAAAGGTTCGTGCTGTACAGATATGGCTTCTAACTTAAAAGGCCCAATATTGTATATGCCATCTTCTATAAGGCTATAATGTAAACCTGCTTTTTGGATGGTGGTACCTACTTCCATATTGGTATATATGGTAGCCTTGCTTAGTTCTACTATCTTCTTTAGGTTCTCGGTATCCAGATGATCGGGATGGATATGGGTGATAACGATACTATCCACATCGGCAAACATCTGGGGCGTTACAGCACCTTCAGCAAAGCTGAACTTACCGGGATCAAACAAAAGTTTATGCCCGTTTAATTCAAAAACAAGGCAGGAGTGCAGATATTTCGTGATTTTCATGAACCGATAATATTTACATTTTAACTTAACGGAATCAAAAAAGTTTGACCTAAAATATTTGTTCCAACTCCTCAAAGTTGTCGATAGTAGCGATTTGCCCGTTTTCTACCTTGCCAAACCCATACGATGCAAAAATGAAAGGTACGCCCGCTTTGGTAGCCGACTCATAATCGCCCGTGGTATCACCTATATAAACGGGGTTTTTAAGGTTGTGATCGGTAACAATATCTCTGATATTATCAGCCTTTGGGTTGCCCTTTGTACCAAAACATTGGTGCGCCAAAAAGTGGGGGTGCATGTTGTGCAGATCTAAAAACAATTCGATATAGCCACTTTGGCAATTGCTTACAATGTACAGCTTATACTTTTTGCCCAGGTATGTTAACGTATCGGCAAGGTTAGCGTATAATGTACCGCCTTTTTTGTGCAGTATCTCCAGTTCACTTACCGAGCATAAATATTTTACTTCTTCGCGTTGCTGGTGGCTTAAGAAAGGGAACAGTGTTTCAAAGATCTTATCATAAGTCATTCCAGTTATGGAACGTACACGGTCGCGGGTCATTACCTCATCGCTCATGTAGGGCGCTTTCGCAAGGGCTGTTTGCCATGCCTCGGTAACGGTATCGGTGCTATCCCAAAGGGTGCCGTCCAAATCAAATATTATACTGTCGAATTTATCTTTTAAACTATTCATTCCTGCGTTTTGTGCCGCAAAAATAGAAGTTTATTTAGCCAAACCGATTAATATATTGGGAATTGACCGTATATAAACATTACAGACATAACCGGAACAGTAAGCAAAAGAAATACCCTTGCTTGTTCTACTTTATCAGAGTCGCCTTTAACAAATACGTGGTTAAGATCGGTTAATATGGTTTTTATCGCGTTTTTCATGGTAAACATATTTAATTGTGGTTTCTGTATATGTGACCATGAAGAATTTGAAAGGTTTAACGGATATGCAATTGTAAACTACATGTTACTTTGCGTCGTTTATTTCTATCCAATAACCATCAGGGTCCTGGATATAAACCTGCGATACGCCATCTACTCGGTGCTCCACCTGCCCGGCTACACCCTTCCAGTTACGGTAGGTGATCTTTTTCTCGTTAAGCAAGGCTATAAATTTGGTGATAGATGGCACGCTGAAGCAAATATGGTCGCCAATGAGTTTTGGGGCAGTCGAACAATCGCCTTGTATAACATGCATGGCAACATTAGGGGCAATATTATACCAGGTATGAACGGTATCTTTAAAAGGGTTTGGAATTATTTTTAAATTTAAAACCGAAGTGTAAAAAGCGTTGCTTTTTTTAAGGTCTTTTGAGCAAAGGGCCGCATGATTAAACACCGCTTGCGCGCTGCTTACTAATGGAAAACTCAATAATAGTATTAGTGCGATTTTAAAAGCACTGGGTTTTAATTGGATGTAGTTTAACATATCGGAAATTGTTAATGCGTGTTAAATATACACTTTGCGGCTTATCCTGTTAAGGTTTTTTTAATAATCATTGTAACAATACAAATATACTTCTTGCCTATATTGTATATTATTAAACAACTGAAACCTGATGAGCACTATACAAACAAAAAATAATACTGTTACTCCCGTTAGCGCATTTATTGCAATACTTACCTGGTTCGCGCTTATTCTGCAGTTTTATTTGTCTATGACAGCTTACCTGGCGAAAGGGCGTACATTAGGCGGAAGCCTGGTCGAATTTTTTAGTTATTTCACTATTCAATGCAACATACTTACGGCTATCGGGCTTACCGCTGTGGCTGTTATTGGGTTTTATAAAGGCTTTTTCTCCCGGCCGGGTGTATTAACGGCTATCGCAGTTTACATTAGTATTGTTTGCCTGGTTTATAATATCGTTTTACGAGGAACTGTACACCCTGTAGGTTGGGGCAGGGTAGCTGATGAATTACTTCATGCTGTTTGCCCGCCGTTGTTTGTGCTTTTCTGGGTGATATATGTACCCAAGCAAAACATTAACTGGAAAGATGCCTTTAGCTGGCTATGGTACCCTTTCTTCTATTTGATCTATGTATTAATACGAGGGAGTCTGTCCGCATTGTATCCTTACTTTTTTCTTAACGTGGTTACTTTGGGCTACCCCAAAGTGTTTGTAAACATAACTTTGCTGATGCTGGTTTTTTTGGCGTTTTGTATGTTATATGTTTTTATAGTGCGGCTAATAACCAAGCGGACTGCAGCATAATATCATCTTCCGGATACCTTCCCCCGTTTCTAAAATCCCTTTGTAACGATTTAGTGATACTTGCTTGCGCGGATTAAACTTTGCATTCCGGGCGTAGTTTAACATTTAAACAAACAAGAGTTAAGGACTAAAAATATCGATTATGAAAAAGGAAATAGTGAGGTTGTTAGCGTTATTAGTATTTGGCGCAGCAGCATTAAGCAGTTGTTCAATTGAAAACAGGGGCCACAGAGGCAGATATAATAATGACCGCCATCACAATGATCGCCATCACGACGATGATCGTGACCATCATTATCGCAACTATTAATAAAGTTTAATCAACCTAATCAAGTTCAAAATAATAAGATCTAAACATATGAAATACTTAAAAATATTTGCCGTAGCCGTAGTTGCAATGTTTGCCGTTGAAGGCGCAAAAGCACAAGTTGTAGTACATGCCCGTGTTGGTACACCCGCTCCCCGGGTACGCACCGTTGTAGTAGAAAGGCCCGTTGAGCGCCGTGTTGTTGTAGTTGACAGGTATCACCGTCGCCCGCATTACCGCAGAACGGTAGTGGTGAGCAGGCCGGCTTATTACCGCGCACACCACAAGCGTGTAGTGGTAAGGCATTATTAATTATAAAAAAGCCCTTCCGATAATCGGGAGGGCTTTTTTATGCTATTTGGTTATTAGTACCCAATCTAAATATACATTAGCCTTCCCGGCCTTGATCTTATCAACCGCCGCCTGCGATAAGCCGAAATATGGTTTGGTGATCTTGTTCACACCGTTAGGGTAACCACCACCCAAAGCAAAGTTTAATATTAAAAATTTAGGGTTATCAAATGCCCATTTGCCGTACTTCTCAACCATTTGCTTTGTAACTGTATAGGTTACTTTACCGTCTATCTTAAAAATAATACTGTCTGCTGTCCAATCCACGCTGTATACATGCCATTGGGTAGCATCGATACCTTTAGGGAAAGTTGCACGATAAACCAATGGCGTATTGCCAAAATAACCAGGCCCATGCAGGGCGTTGCTGGTCCATGATGCATCGCCAACGGTTTCCATTACATCAATTTCGCCGCAGTCGGGCCATTCACCATTACCTAACGCCCAAAATGCAGGCCATAAGCCTTCGCCGCCCGCAACCTTTATACGCGCAGATGCGCTACCGTAGGTGAACATTATTTTATCGCGCGTGTTTATCCGGCCCGATACAAAATCATATTTTTTTCCTTCTGCGCTGGTGTGCCCGGCTTTGTATAAAGCTTTTAAAACCAGTGCGCCATTGGTAGCCCCCTCGATTTTGCCCTTAACGGTAGATATGGTAGTACCATTATCTATGTAGGCCTGTTGCTCATCATTAACCGTGTTGCCGGTAATCTCAACATTCCATTTGCTGCGATCAAGCGCTTTAGCGTTAAAATCTTCAAAAAACACAGTGTCTTTTTTTGTTTGCTGTGCAATTACTGCTGTAGAAAACAATAGTAAGGCCGAAAGGGTTAATAAGCGTGGTTGCATAAATTTAAATTGGTGGCTAAAAATAAGTAATAACCTCCAAAGCAGCGTTTTTACAAACAAATTACCTTTACTTTTTTATATTGCGGCCTAAAGGCTTTACACAATGCATAGAGGCGGTTTTCTTAAAGTATTCCTCATTATGTCAGCAATTTCCCTGCTGATGG
>NZ_JAQBOI010000111.1 GCF_028288105.1 Mucilaginibacter sp.
TGACGGCCCTTCGCCCCCATCCGTACCCATTCCAGCTCGCGCTCCAGTGTTTTCTGGCGTTTACTTTCGCTTTTCTCTTCCTGCGCTAAACGTTTGGATTTCTGCTCCAGCCATGAAGAGTAATTTCCTTTCCACGGTAACCCTTCGCCACGATCAAGTTCCAGGATCCAACCGGCAACGTTATCAAGGAAATACCTATCGTGTGTTACGGCAATAACGGTTCCTTTATATTGTTTAAGGTGCTGCTCCAACCAGTCTATCGATTCTGCATCCAGGTGATTGGTAGGCTCATCCAGCAATAAAACATCAGGTTCCTGTAAAAGCAAACGGCATAAAGCCACACGGCGGCGCTCACCACCTGATAGTACCGAAATTTTGGCATCAGGCTCGGGGCAGCGCAGGGCATCCATGGCGCGCTCTAACTTTACGTCAAGCTCCCAGGCGTTAACCGCGTCTATTTTATCCTGCAATTCGCCCTGGCGGGCCATCAGCTTATCCATTTTATCGGCATCGCCATAATACTCTTCCAGGCCAAATTTCTCGTTTATCTCTTCATATTCTTTTAAAAGCGCGGTAGTTTCGGCAACGCCTTCCTCTACGATCTCTTTAACTGTTTTATTGGGATCAAGCTCGGGTTCCTGGCTCAGGTAGCCAACGGTGTAACCCGGCGAAAACACAACCTCACCTATATTTGTCTTATCGATACCGGCAATAATTTTCAACAAGGAAGACTTACCCGAACCGTTTAAACCGATAACGCCAATTTTTGCGCCGTAAAAAAACGACAGGTAAATATTCTTTAATACTGTTTTTTGTGGTGGGTAAACTTTGCTTACCCCTGCCATTGAAAATATGATCTTCTCGTCTGCCATTGTATGGTTATATTTAGAGGAGACAAATATAGGATTGAAAACCAGATGGTGAATAAGTTTTCACCATAAATTCATCTTATAATTTGTATCTTTCAATGTAAATCGCTTGGTTTGCTATAGTTTTATTTATATATGGCAAACCTTTCCACCCGGTATGCCGTATTGTCATAAACAATGACTATTTGCCTTGCTTGGCAATAATAATTATATATTAATCGTATTTGGTTTAAACTATTTGGTGACCATTGTATCAAATAATAAAGTTTTTACCGTTAAATATTAACAATCAGGCGTTTTGTATGTTTTAAACACAAAATTCCACCTATTTGAATTTTATTTTGGCCGGCGTTATATCATTAAAATGTCTGTTTCTTATAAAGCTAAAAAGTTGGCAATATTGTTGATAAATGTTCTAACAATCGTCTTGACAGATAAAAACAAATTTATAGATTAGGACGATCATAATCAGAAAGGTATATATGGAAGCTAAATTTTCGCCGCGGGTTAAGGATGTGATACAATACAGCAGGGAAGAGGCGTTGCGCCTTGGGCATGATTATATTGGTACAGAGCACCTTTTACTTGGCTTGATCCGAGATGGTGATGGTGTGGCAATTAAATTATTAAAGGGGCTAACCGTTGATACCGCTAAACTACGCCGTGCTGTTGAGGATGCTGTAAAAGGAACAATTGGCACTAATGTACACATTGGCAGTATCCCGTTAACCAAACAGGCCGAAAAGGTTTTAAAGATAACTTACCTTGAAGCTAAAATTTTTAAAAGCGATGTTATAGGCACCGAGCACTTGCTATTGTCTATTCTTCGCGATGAAGATAATATTGCTTCGCAGATACTGATGCAGTTTAATGTAAACTACGAAGTATTTAAAAGCGAAGTTGAATCAAACAAAAATGATGTTACCGACGAGATGCCAGGTTCATCAACAGGTGGGGATGACGACTTTAAAGAAGATGATTCTTTCACCCAGCCTAAAAAAGTTTCGGATATTAAATCAAAAACACCGGTACTTGACAATTTTGGCCGCGACCTTACCAAAGCTGCCGAAGAAGGCAAGCTTGACCCAATAGTAGGCCGCGAAAAAGAAATTGAACGCGTATCGCAAATATTATCGCGCCGTAAAAAGAACAACCCTATACTTATAGGCGAGCCGGGTGTTGGTAAAAGTGCCATTGCCGAAGGTTTGGCATTGCGCATTGTTCAACGTAAAGTATCGCGTGTGTTGTTTAACAAACGCGTGGTTACCCTTGATCTTGCTTCGTTAGTGGCAGGCACAAAATACCGCGGGCAGTTTGAGGAACGTATGAAAGCCGTTATGAACGAGCTGGAAAAATCACCTGATGTTATTTTATTTATTGATGAGATCCATACTATAGTTGGTGCGGGTGGTGCTTCGGGATCGCTTGATGCATCAAACATGTTTAAGCCAGCTTTAGCGCGTGGCGAGATACAATGCATTGGTGCGACAACTTTAGATGAATATCGCCAGTATATAGAAAAAGATGGCGCTTTAGACCGTCGTTTCCAAAAAGTAATGGTGGAACCGGCTACGCCTGATGAAACCGTTGAGATACTCAACCGTATTAAAGAAAAATATGAGGAGCACCACGGTGTTACTTATACCGACGAGGCTATTAACGCCTGCGTTAGCTTAACTACCCGTTATATTACTGACAGGTTTTTACCAGACAAGGCTATTGATGCTTTGGACGAATCTGGCTCACGTGTGCACCTGACCAATATCCATGTTCCGCAGGAAATTCTGGATATTGAGGCCAAGATCGAGCAAATAAAGATCGAAAAGAACAAGGTGGTTCGCAGCCAAAAATATGAGGAAGCGGCCAAATTGCGCGATACCGAGAAACATTTGCTTGAGGAACTTGACCAAGCTAAATCTGTTTGGGAAGCTGAAACAAAATCAAAACGTTACACTGTAACTGAAGATAACGTTGCCGAAGTAGTAAGCATGATGACCGGTATACCGGTACAGCGTGTTGGCCAGGCAGATAGCGCTAAGCTATTGGCTATGTCTGATACTATTGCCAGCAAAATTATTGGGCAGGAAGAGGCTATTAAAAAGCTTACCCGTGCCATTCAGCGTACCCGTGCCGGGTTAAAAGACCCGAAGAAGCCTATCGGCTCATTTATATTCCTGGGCCCTACAGGCGTGGGTAAAACCGAACTGGCTAAAGAGCTTGCACGCTTTATGTTTGATACCGAAGACGCGCTGATTCAGATTGATATGAGCGAGTATATGGAGAAATTCGCGGTATCCCGTTTAGTGGGTGCGCCTCCGGGCTACGTAGGTTATGAAGAAGGCGGGCAGTTGACCGAAAAGGTACGCCGTAAACCATACGCGGTAGTATTACTGGATGAGATCGAGAAAGCTCACCCGGATGTGTTTAACATATTACTGCAGGTATTGGATGAAGGCCAGTTGACCGACTCATTGGGCCGCAAGGTTGATTTCAGGAACACCATCATCATCATGACATCTAACATTGGCGCACGCCAGTTAAAAGATTTTGGTCAGGGCGTAGGTTTCAGTACCAGCGCTAAAACAACACAGGCAGACGCGCACTCTCGTGGTGTGATAGAGAACGCTTTAAAACGGGCTTTTGCTCCTGAGTTTTTAAATCGTATTGATGATGTTATCGTATTTAACTCTTTAGGTAAAGACGAGATCTTCAAAATTATCGATATTGAGCTGGGCTTCCTGTTTGGTCGTGTTAATAGCTTGGGCTACAAAATTGAGTTGACCGAAGCAGCCAAAGAGTTTATTGCCGAAAAAGGTTACGACTCGCAGTTTGGTGCAAGGCCGCTTAAACGCGCCATCCAAAAATATCTGGAAGACCCAATTGCTGAAGAGATACTTAAAGGTGAACTTACTGAAGGCGATACCTTAATGGTAGACTTTGATAAAGAAACCAACGAAATAAAGGTTATCGACAAAAAGAAAGAAGCCAAACCCGAAGAAGAAGAACAAAAGTAATTCTTATAAAGGACTATAGTTAAAGCCCGCTTGTTATGCAAGCGGGCTTTTTTTGTATTAATCAAAACCCCGAATTCTTGTAAGGTTGTCAATTGTTACTTTTCTTCGGGCGTATAATCAACCGGTAACATTTCTGCAACACGGTTTTTACCCCAATTACCTTCAAAATTAACGGCCGACGGGGTTAATATCACTCCATTAGTATCAAACAAAGCATAAGGCTCGGTAAAAGATAATATGGTTGTTAAATAATTAGGCATAGTTAAAGACCTGTATACGACATTATCATTATCGCGTTTTTTTGTATACATCACATACAGGCAATCGGTAAACTTTAAAGCGTATAAACCCTTTTTATCTGTTAGGGTGGTAAAGTCTTCTACAGTTAACAGTTAAAGGTACGTTCACCAGGGTTTGAAAATACTTCTCGTTTAATCCGTTATAGGCCGGGTTGGGTTTCCTTATCAACCTTAACGCTTTAAAACCATAGCTACCTATATCATTACCCACTAACCCGCGTAAAAACTGCATCGACGAACCTTCATAAGCCAGCTTGCGGTTTTTTAACCATCGGTTTTTATCCCGCGCAGATCCTTTCATCTCTTCAAACAAGGTAGATCCTTCATAATAGAGCATATTGTTTTTGGAGTCTTTAACAAATTGGGTTAAAAGGTATTTAATTCGATAGCCCAAAGCCTTGTTCTCGATCTCTAAAAAATCAAATGATGAGCCGGTTAATTTTCGCGTAGCTTTATCAAAGTCCAGGTCAACCATTTGGGGATTAAGTATTTTGCATTGCTTAGCCATTTCTGACGAGCCTAAAAACTCCAGCTTAAACGTGTCATATTTCCATTCCCAATCCGGATCGGGCCGAATGCTCACCTCTTTAAGCTCAGTTGTTTTGGGTGTGAGTATAATATCCGGCAAGGCTATGTTATCCGTACCGGCCATTACCGTTTGCCGGTAGGTTTCGTAGCCAATAACGGTTACCACCAGTTCGTACTGCCCCTGCTTTACATTACGCAGCACATAGGCGCCATCATCGTTGGTTTTATCGCCCACTGTAGCATTACTTAAGAACACACTGGCATTAGCCACCGGCTTTTTATCTGCCGTGTTCACAATTTTACCGGTAATATTTACCTGGCCAAAACAAGCTATGGGGAGTATAAAAAAGACGAATAAAAAACATTTCATTAAAATAAAGACAACTAATTTCTTAGTTAGTTAAACCTTTTCTGATAATTTTGTTCTTATAGTATATTAACAGCATTGTAAAAACGTTATATATAGTACTTGTAGCAGTTTTTATAATTACAAAAAACAATTTATCACATCATTTTATGAAAAAATTATTATCTATTTTATGCCTTGTAGTAGTTGTATTTACTGCTTCATCATGCAAAAAGGAAACGGTTGTTGCGCCAAACAACAATGTTACAATTATCAAAACTGTAAAATCATCTGACTGGGCCGTGTATAACAGTACCAGTAATACTGTTGATTTGAACATACCAGAACTGGATGAGTATACCAATGAACATGGTGCTGTATTGGTTTATATAGCTTTTGGCGATAACGCCCCATGGGAACAGGTGCCGGAAGTTTTTGATGGCAGTACTTATAGCTTTACCCACAACACCGGGCACGTAACATTATATGTTCAAAATGCAAATGGTACAGGTACTCCAATTATCCCCGACCAGGCTTATGTTAAAGTTGTATTGGTAGATTCTAACTAAGTTTACCGCTATTAAACAGAAAAGGCCTGCGAATATCGCGGCCTTTTCTGTTTATAAATGACATTTTTGGGTGTTCCATTTTTTTATATGGAAGAGGGTACTATTTTTCCATTTGCTCAATCACAGCGGCGGTTACACCGGTGAACGAGAAACCACCATCGTGAAACAGGTTTTGCATGGTAACCATTTTGGTTAGGTCGCTAAATAAGCTTACGCAGTAATCAGCACACTGGTTAGCATCCGCATTACCCAGCGGACTCATTTTCTCAGCATAGTTAATAAAGCCGTCGAAACCTTTAACACCGCTACCCGCAGTAGTACGTGTTGGCGATTGCGATACGGTATTGATACGCACATGTTTTTTAACACCATACTGGTAACCAAAGTTACGGGCTATGCTTTCCAGGTAAGCCTTGTTATCGGCCATATCATTATAGTCAGGAAATACACGTTGTGATGCGATGTAAGTTAATGCCAGTACAGATCCCCACTCGTTTATAGCATCCATTTTCATGGCAGTTTGCAATACACGGTGAAAACTTAATGCTGATATATCTAATCCCTTGTGGGTAAATTCGTAGTTGTTATCGGTGTAAGCAATGCCTTTACGCACGTTAATGCTCATACCTATCGAGTGTAATATAAAATCTACACCGCCGCCAAAATGTTCCATGCTTTTGGTGAACAGGTTGGTGATATCATCATTACTGGTTACATCCGCCGGGATAACAGGGGCATTACATTCCTCTGCAAGTTTATTTAATTCGCCCATGCGCAATGCCAGCGGCGAATTGGTTAAAACTATTTCGGCACCTTCTTCGTGGCAGCGTTGTGCCACTTTCCAAGCTATAGATTGCTCATTAAGCGCACCAAAAATAATTCCTTTTTTACCTTTTAATAAATTGTAAGCCATTGTTTTTAGTTTTATAAGTGGGGCAAAGTTATAAAATTAGTTTGCAGTTTACAGTGGGCAGTTACAGTTTGCGGCAGGCAGTTTGCAGTTAACATTTAAAGGCAAGCAAACTGCCAACTCAAAACGGCCAACTTATCCCGCCAACAACTCCCGGGCATTTTGCAATGCGCTTTCGCCGGGGTTATCGCCGCTTAGCATCTTGGCAATTTCTAAAACGCGTTCTTTATCATCCAGTTTTTTCATACGGGTATAAGTGGTGTTGCCGGCATCATCCTTGTAAACAAAATAATGGCTTTTGCCCTTACCGGCAATTTGCGGCAGGTGGGTTATAGTAATAACCTGCAGGTTTTGCGATAGGCGTTCCATTACCTGCCCTACCTTGTTGGCTACCTCGCCGCTCACACCTGTATCAATCTCATCAAAAATAATGGTTGGCAAGGCAGTATATTCGGCTATAATAGACTTTATGCTGAGCATTAACCGGCTCAACTCACCACCCGATGCTACCTTGCTCATATCTGCCAATGCGTGGCCCTTATTGGCCGAAAACATAAAGCGAATGGCGTCAGCTCCGTTCCGGGCCAGTTCCTGCAATTCGGTTTGTTCTATCTGCAATACGGAGTTTGGCATCCCCATTTCGGTTAGGTTTGCCAATACTTTCTCCTGTATAACCGGGATAGCTTTGGTACGGTTGGCAGATAGGTCTTTTGCTATTTCTTCCAACTCCTGCTTATCGGCAGCAATTTGTTTTTGCAGTTTTTCTACCGCTTCATCACCAAAAACGGCTTGCTGTATCTTGTCCGACAGGTCGTTCTGTATCTCCAGCAATTCGGCATTGCTATTTACACGATGCTTTTTTTGTAGATTATATAATAGGCTCAAGCGGGTATTTACTTCTTCGGCGCGTGCCTCATTGGTAAAAGTACGTTGTTCTATATTTTCCAGCTCGGCAGCAATGTCCTTCAGTTCGATAAGGGTGCTTTTAAGGCGCTCGTGCAGGTCTTCCACATCAGGGTTATATTGCTCTATGGTTGATAGTTGCTGGCCAGCCTCGCGCAGCTGTATAATGGCCGATGTTTCACCCTCATGCATCAGGTAATGCGCACCCAATAAGTTGCGCTTAATTTCTTCGGCATTATTTAGGCTGGCTAATTCTTTTTCGAGTAATTCCTGTTCATCTGCAGCAATGCCTGCTTTTTCCAACTCATCAAACTGAAACTGGTAATAATCGAGGTCGGCTTTGGCTTTGTCGTTTTGTTCTATCAGTTGCTGTAAAGCAGCAAGCGATTTTTTATACGCTCTATATTTGGTCTGGTACCTACTCAATAAATCGTGGTGACCGGCAACACCATCCACCACCAGCAATTGAAATTCGGGGTCGTTTATTTCATATGTGGCATGCTGCGAATGGATATCTATCAGCTTTTCGCCAAGTTGTTTTAAGGTGGTTAAATTAACCGGGGTATCGTTCACAAACGCGCGCGATTTGCCATCGGCAGATATCTCCCGGCGCAATACGGTCTCGCCTTCATAGTCCAGGTCGTTATCCTCAAAAAATGTATTCAGGTGAAAATTGGCGATCCTGAAAGAGCCTTCTATCACACATTTTTTTTGCTGATTAAAAAAGTAACGGCTCTCAGCACGCTGACCTAAAATTAATGAAAGGGCGCCTAAAATGATAGATTTACCCGCACCTGTTTCGCCGGTAAGTATGTTTAGCCCCTTATCAAAATTGATCTCGAGGTTATCTATAAGCGCGTAATTTTGTATAGTTAGCTTTTGAAGCATAAAAAAAGTATCCTCTTTTTGAGGATACTAAATTACTAATTTTAATAGGATTTGTGAGTGGTTGATTAAGTTAAGTGGTGAGTAGTTATAAAACCCATTCACCAAATCAAACACTCACCATACACTAATTCTCTTCGGGTTTCTCAGGTGCTTCCGGTTTTTCCGGAGCTTCGGGTTTTTGTACGTCCTCGTTATTGTTCCAGCGGTAAACGTCCTCCGGATGCGTTTTCCTGTATTCGGCTAATTTCTTCTTAAACTCCGGCGAATTGGTATAAGCCCTTAGTTTCTCTGAAGCTTCCCGCAATAACTTTTGCTCCCGCCTAATCTGGCCATTTTCAGTATAACCGCGCATTTGCTCACCTGCCCTACGCATTTTTTCCTGTTGTATTTTTATGTCCGGATTGTTATATGCATTACGCATATCCTCGCCTGCTGCACGCATTTGCTCCTGTGCTTTGCGCATATCAGGATTATCAAAACGGACGCGCATTTGTTCGCCCAGATCGCGCATTTGCTTGGTTGCCTGTTTTATTTCCGGCGTTAGGGTTTTATCTAATTCTGCCTGGTATTTCTTGTAGTTCTCGTCCTTGTCGTCGTGATAATTACGGTTGCTAACACCATATTTTTTCATCAATTTATCGTTCGTAGCTTTAAACTCGGCCGAGTTAAAGTATTGCTCCATTTGTTTACCCAAAGCTTCCATTTGTTTGCCTGTTTGTTCGCTATAAGCACCTTTTCCTGCATATAGTTTATCAAACTCAGCAGCAGCTTTTTCCTGCGCGGCAGTGGCGGCTTTAACTTTATCGCTGTTATAATAGGCATCTACCTGTTTCCCCAGCTTTTCCATTTCTTCGGTTTGAGCTTTAAACTCGGGGCTATCGTAGTACTTACCAATAGCGTCGCCATGTTTCTCAACCTCTTTGCTTAGGCGCTCCAACTCGGCATCGGGCATACCATTATTGTAATGGTAATTGTAGTTTTTATTATAGTTATATGCCGACCTACGTTCTGCCTTTATTTTTTCTTTACTAAGAGCTTTATTGGTCGCAACCGCCTTTGCAGCCTTTTTAGCTTTCACAGCTTTTTTGGCAGGAATGGTATCGGCCAGTAAATTTTTTATTACCGCGGGGGTAATAGCTTTTACAGATATTTTACCTTGCGCAATTTCGGGGTTAAACAGGGCTAAGCTGCAAATACTTAAGGTTAATATAAGCATGGCCACTAACGTTGGCCGTACGCTTGGGATTTGTTTTTTAGTTTTCATGATTCTTTCAATTCGGTTTAATAAATGATACTTCTTGCCTGTTACAGCCAGCGCTAACCGTAACTCATTTTGGCGGTTTTGCTCTAATTTGAATAAAGCTTTTGCATACATAACGGGGTTTTGCGTGGCATCTACAACTAAATCGTCGCAGCTGTTCTCACGCTCCTCGCCTATTATTTTATTAATAAGTAACACGCACGGATTAAAAAATAACAACGTGGTTATAACTTGCTGCAGCAGGTTAATTATATAATCGTTACGTTTAATATGAGCCAGTTCGTGCATTAATATGGCTTCAATTTCTTCGGACCCCAGGTAGGTTGATAGCGTAAAAGGTAAAAGTATAACAGGCTTAAAATAGCCTACAATACATGGCACATCAACCAGGTGGCTAAAACCAACCTTTACTTTTTTGGTGATGTTAAGTTTTTTGGCGAAGATCCCTATTTGCTGCTGTAGCTGTACACCTAAACTCATGGTGCGTTTTATAATCTGGATCTTTCTATGAGCTAATACTACCCTTGCCATATTTAGTAAGAGGCCTATTACATAGACCGCAGTAACATATGGCAGATACTCTTGTATACTATAATAGTATCTGATAGTTTGGTTGCCAAACTGTTGAATGTTTGTTGGCAGATTGAGCATTATTGGCATATTGGCCAGGTTAGCAGGTTTGGCCAACCAATCGTATAATTGTATTTGGTTGATCAACGTATAAGCAAACCACCCCGTAATGGTCAGCAGACTGCTTACTGCAAGCAAATATTTTTTTGACGCGGAAAGCCCTGCTGCAAACAACAACACTACCCTTAACAGAAAATAAATAAGCAAGCCCTGCCATAACGAATGGATAATAGTGATACCCAAAACCTGGCTAATGTTATACAATATGTTTTCCATTGTCTTAAAATGATAAATTCTAAAATCTAAATCTTAAACTCTAACTAATCACCAACACTAATCCCTACTTATTATCTCTATTCTCAAACTGGTCTAAAAAATTCTTTATCGCGTCTATCTCATCTTTTGATGCCCGGTGCTGGCCTAAAGCCTGTATCACCAGGTCCGATGTTGAACCTTTAAATACTGTCGAGATAATTTTATCCAATGCCCCCTGTTGTGCCTGCTCGCGGGTTATCACTGCCTTGTACAAATGGGTTTTGGCATTTGTATCACGTTCAACCAATCCTTTCTCGTGCATTATCTGCATTAATTTAAGAGTGGTTGTATAACCCGAGTCTTTGTTTTTTGATAGTTCCTCATGCACATCGCGTACGCTGCATTGTCCCTTTTTCCAAATCACCTGTAATATTTCCAGCTCGCTTTCTGTCGGTTTCAAATCCATGTTATTAAAGTTATACGAATTTCTTCGTACAAATATGTACGATAGTTTTCGTATATCAAAATTTTATTTAAAATATTTTTCAGGTTTAGATTTTACCACAGAGAACACGAAGAGAAAAATCACTGAGAACACAGAGAAAAAGACTTCTATTGTGTTATTTATGCAACAATCCTTGTATGTACAGTGGTTAAATAATAGACGATGCAGATTATAAAACGTTACACCTTATATTTGCATAAACATATAACTATGGAAATTTTTGCTCTGGGTGAGGGGTCCTATTCGGTTGATGCTACTAAAAAATTTATTCCCTTTAACCCCGAAACTGATAGTAAACGAGACCGCCCGGGTTCGCTATTCATACACGTTAACCCGTTTCTTATAAAAACTAATGACGACCTTATTTTACTGGATGCCGGCCTTGGTTATAAAGATACCCGCGATGAATTACTGCTGCATCAGCACATTCGCAATGCAGGTTTTGACCCGGACGATGTGACCCTGGTTTTAATGTCACACCTGCACTACGATCACTCTGGTGGATTAGTGGTTGAGCGTAACGGCAAATTGGAGCCAAGCTTCCCGCATGCAAAACATGTTATACAACGTCAGGAGTTTGAATTTGGATTAACTGGTAAATCATCATCGTACCATACAGATATTTTTGAAGCATTAAAAGATACCGCTGATATTGATTTTGTTGATGGCGATGGCGAATATAAACCAGGCATACAATACGAGCTATCTGCAGGGCACAGCAAATTTCACCAGGTATTTTGGATAGATATAGAAGGGCAAAAAGTTTTTTATGGCGGAGATGAATTACCTGAACCCGAGCAGCTCATAAGAAAGTTTGTGGCTAAGTATGATTACGATGGGCACAGGGCTGCAGAGCTACGCATCCAGTATGGTAAAAAAGCTGCCGCAGAGGGAGACATTTGCCTGTTTTACCATGCAAGGGCAACAGCAATAGGCAAAGTGAGTTACCAGGACGAGCAGTTTGTGGTTACGCCTGATTAATTCTGAGATACTCCAAAAAGCTCTTTTATTTTTTCTACGTTGAGTGGTTTTGATATAAAATCTTTCACTAATGGGTATGAGCGGGCCTTGTTAATATCATTACTAAAAACCGAGGATGATATAATATAGATCTTGCTTTTACCAAGGGGATCAAGGTTTAAACGCTTGTATTCATCCAAAAATTCCCAGCCGTTCATTATAGGCATATTAATATCCAGCAGAATATAATCCGGCAATTTGTCAGGGTCTTTCCGCTGAATTTCAGCTAGTTGATCAATCGCATATTTCCCATTTAGGCATGCCATAATATCAGAATTGGTCAAAGCCTTCTTTATCAATTTTATAGAGATAAAATTGTTTATTTCATCGTCGTCAACCAATAAAACACTTACTGTTTTGTCGTTACTAGGGCTCATACTTTCTTATACGGAAATGCAAATTAAAAGGTTATATTCCTACAGGTTGTAAACGTTAAACTTTTGATAAAGTTATATAATACAATAGTTAAAATTTATACTCGAACTCAATTTTAGCAGCTTCCTGCTTCATAGTCGCATTCTTTTTTGCCGTCATACTTATAATTATCACCCCGTGTGTACACAGGTAATTTACCGTGTAGAGTTATTATAAGATTGATGTCTATATTATTTGAATATACGCAAAAACATCAATGGACGAAACATAAGTTTCGTCCATTGATGTTAAAATTATTGATATGTACATTTGCCTATTTGCATCTGCACTTCTATTCTCACGTTCCGTATTCCGGGGTGGTTACTTCACTTTCTTCAAACTCATAATCTGTTAGTGGCGGGCATGAGCAGATCAGCGTTCTATCCCCATAAGTATCATTTACACGACCAACCGACGGCCAGAATTTATATGCCGCAACATAAGGTAACGGATAAGCCGCTTTTTGACGGGTGTATGGGTGCTCCCACTCGTTGCCTGTAATTACAGCAGCGGTATGTGGCGCATTTTTTAGCGGGTTATCTGTTTTGTCTGATACGCCGTTTTCTACATCCTCAATTTCGTGGCGTATAGATATCATGGCATCGCAGAAACGGTCAAGCTCATGCTTTGGTTCAGATTCGGTAGGCTCTATCATTACCGTACCCGCAACCGGGAACGATACTGTTGGCGCATGGAAACCGTAATCCATTAAACGTTTGGCTATATCAGTAACTTCAACCCCAAATGCCTTGAACGAACGGCAATCTAATATCATCTCGTGTGCGCAACGGCCTTTAGCACCTGTATACAACACATTGTAATGATCTTTTAAACGCGTTTTAATGTAGTTGGCATTCAATATAGCATAACGGGTTGCATTGGTTAAACCATCAGCCCCCATCATAGCGATGTAAGCATGTGATATGATCAATATAGATGCAGAACCCCATGGCGCTGCAGATACAGCGTGGATAGCTTTACCGTTATCAATATCAACAACAGCATGGCCTGGCAAGTAAGGCACCAGGTGTTTTGCCACACCAATTGGGCCCATGCCCGGGCCACCACCACCGTGTGGTATACAAAAGGTTTTATGCAGGTTAAGGTGGCAAACATCGGCACCTATATTAGCCGGACTTGTTAAGCCTACCTGTGCGTTCATATTAGCGCCATCCATGTAAACCTGTCCGCCGTTTTGGTGGATGATCTCGCAGATCTCAATGATAGACTCCTCGAACACACCGTGTGTTGACGGATAAGTTACCATCAAACATGATAATTCGTTTTTGTACTGCTCGGCTTTAGCTTTCATGTCGGCAACATCAATGTTACCGTTGTCATCGCATTTTACCACTACGATCTTCATCCCGGCCATAGCTGCAGATGCAGGGTTGGTGCCATGTGCCGATGATGGGATCAAAGCAATATTACGGTGACTATCGCCCCTATCGTTATGATAAGCGCGGATAACCATTAAACCGGCGTATTCGCCTTGCGCACCTGCATTTGGCTGCAGGCTCATAGCTGCAAAACCAGTGATCTCGCTAAGCCATTTATTCAATTCATCAAATAACTGCATATAGCCGCCAACCTGGTCGGTTGGTGCAAAAGGGTGCATTTTACTAAACTCCGCCCAGGTAACCGGTACCATTTCGGTAGTAGCATTCAGTTTCATGGTACATGAACCTAAAGCGATCATGGAGTGGCAAAGTGAAAGATCTTTTGCCTCAAGCGATTTTATGTAGCGCAGCATTTCGTGCTCCGAATGGTGCGAGTTGAATAAACCGTGTGTTAGGAATGCGGATGTACGTTGTAATTCTGTTGGGATAATGCCTTCAATATTACTTTTAAACCCTTCGTAATTAGCATCGGTTAAGTTTTTCCCTTTAACCTTCGCGAAGAAACGCACTATAGTTTTAATATCCTCTGGTGATGTAGTTTCATCAATAGAGATGGTAGCTACAGTACCCTTATAGTTAAGGTTAGCCTCGTTATTTAATGCCTCTGATTTTACCGGGCCGGCTAACACGCCAAGCTCAATTTTCAGGGTATCAAAATAGGTTTCGTTTAGTTGCTCGTAACCCAGTTCTTTTAATGAATTAGCTAAAAGAACGGTTAATCCGTGAATTCTTTCGGCGATTAGCTTTAAACCTTGCGGACCATGATATACGGCATACATACCAGCCATAATAGCCAATAATGCCTGCGCGGTACAAATATTTGAGGTTGCTTTATCCCTGCGGATGTGCTGCTCGCGGGTTTGCAAAGCCATACGCAAAGCATAGTTACCTGCGCTATCAATAGTTACACCAATGATACGGCCGGGGATAGAGCGTTTATACTCTTCTTTAGTAGCAAAAAACGCTGCATGTGGCCCACCAAAGCCCATTGGCACGCCAAAACGTTGGGTAGATCCTACAACAATATCCGCACCCCATTCGCCCGGAGGGGTCAACAGGATAAGGCTCATAATATCGGCAACAACGGTTAGTTTAATGCTTTTTTCGTGTAGTGCCGATGCAAAATCAGTATAGTTATAAACGGCACCGTTACCTGCAGGGTATTGTACAATAGCACCAAACATCTCGTCGGTTAATTGTGCGGTGCGGTGATCGCCGATCTCCAATTTTATGCCGTAAGGCTCGCTACGGGTTTTTAAAATATCAATAGTTTGCGGGAACACCTCTTCCGATACAAAAAACACATTAGCTTTTTGATTTTTGCGCAGGCTATATT
This sequence comes from Mucilaginibacter sp., assembly GCF_028288105.1. Lineage (GTDB taxonomy): Bacteria > Bacteroidota > Bacteroidia > Sphingobacteriales > Sphingobacteriaceae > Mucilaginibacter. The sequence continues at coordinate 15,148 of NZ_JAQBOI010000111.1, forward strand.
GCATAAACATAGCTTCGGCAGCAGCGGTGCCTTCGTCAAGTAACGATGCATTTGCAATTTCCATTCCGGTTAAATCAATAACCATTGTTTGGAAGTTTAACAATGCCTGTAAACGGCCTTGTGCAATTTCGGCCTGGTAGGGCGTGTATTGCGTGTACCAGCCGGGGTTTTCTAAAATATTACGCTGTATAACGCCGGGAACAATTACATCATAATATCCCTGGCCTATATATGATTTAAATACTTTATTTTTTGAAGCTGTTTGTTTAAGCGTATTCAGATAATCAAACTCGCTTTTGGCAGCCGGTAAATTCAGCGGATTTTTCAATCTTATCCTGGCCGGTACGGTCTCATCTATCAATTCATCAAGCGAATTTACACCGATGGTTTTTAACATTTTATCGGTATCTGCCTGGTTTGGCGCTATGTGCCTTTGCTGGAATTTTTCCTGGTAATCTACGTTCAGCTTCATGAAATGGGTGTCCCTTAAAATTTAGGGGCAAAGGTACAATATTAGGGATTGAATAACAATTGGGTAATACGATAGTGACACTGGTTTTACAAGGGAAAGTATATACCTTTATCATACCCTATATCATCATGTTTGCTAAGAAATTTTTACTATTAATTGCCTTTCTATTCTTCCTTTGTAATCTCGCTTCCGCAGATATTTTTACAGTTACCAGCAATGCTGATGCCGGCACCGGTACCCTGCGCGAGGCTTTAACGCTTGCAGCGGCCAATGGCAGCGCGGTTAAAGATTATATTTATTTTAATTTGCCGGATCTGAGCAAAAACGGGCGTACCATAACGCTTATAACTGATTTGCCCGGCTTATCATCTAACTTGGTGGTTGATGGCACCACACAGCCGGGGCAAAAATTTGGAGTAAGTGATGCTAAGGTACAAATCATGGCAATACCCAATTCAAATGCAACTATGTTAAGTTGTTTTAGCATTACAAAAGAACGGGGTGTAGAGATCTATGGTTTCATGTTTAATGTCCCTGACGCTTATGCTAATACCAATTTAGGCTTACAGTCTGGCATTTGGGCCATAATGGCTAAAGACATTATAATAGGGGCGCCGGGTAAGGGCAATATTTTTAAAAATATTAGCGTCGGGATATACATATATTTAAACTATTCCGAAACCATTGAAACCATCTCGGAGAACGTTAAAATAAGCAGCAACATTTTAGGGATAGAAGAAGATGGGGAAACTTTAACATTACTCGGAGCTTCTGGTATATACGCAACCAGGGTGAAAAATTTAACTATAGGGGGTAATTCAACTGCAGAAAGAAATGTATGTGTGGGGAATATTGTATATGACGAACTTACCTATGTAGACTTAAATATAAATACCGGTAAGATTTTGGTTGCAAATAATTTTATCGGGTTAAACTATACGGGCACTAAAACTTTGTACACTCCTCAATTCGGCAATGGGTTGTTTGTATCAGGCTACTATTTACAGGATGTAGAGATCACAAAAAATGTGCTGGCGGGCCGCACCGGGTTCGACATTTCCTTAGTTCCATGCTTTTTTAAAGTAAGGGGTAATAAATTTGGCACCGATGTTACAGGCACACAGGTATTGGGATCGCTGCAGTTTCAAGCAAGAATAAGTTATTGCAATGGCGGCGGTATTTTTGGCGGCAGCAATCCCGAAGATCAAAATATATTTTCCGGCGCTTATCAAGATAATACAAATCCCAGCCAGACCAATAGTGGCATTATCTTAAATGTTGGTAGCCCCAACGTAGAGGTTGTAAATAATATATTCAGATGTAATTACAGCTTTATTCCGTACCGGGTAGAAGGTTTTCAATTCAATCAATTTGCTATATTGGATAAACGCACGGCCAACAGTGTATCCGGCACTGCCAATCCCGGTTCAAGGATTGACCTATATTATAGCCTCACCTGCTCTAACTGCGAGCCGGAACAGTTGTTTGCAACTACTACGGCAGATGCAAATGGCAAATGGAATTATACAGGCACATTACAAAACCACAATATTATTGCGTCATCTACATTAAATGGCTCAACTTCAGAATTCACCACGCTGAGTTTTATTAATGCGGACAGCGATGTAAAAATTAAAATGGCCTGCAATAACCAGGGAGGCGAGATAAAAGGATTAAAAACTAATAAAGATGTTACTTATACCTGGTATAACGAGGCCGGCAGCGTTATAAACACACAGGATCTATTAAACGTACCCTCCGGTAAATATTATTTAGTTATAAGTGATGGCTATTGTTCAATAACATCTCCAATTTACGAAATCAAAGATGCGTCTAATCAAATAAACGCATCTGCCATTACCATTACGCCGGCATCCTGCAATAATAATGATGGGAGCATTACAGGGATACAAACCGATCCGGAGATGATAATCGAATGGACAAAACCTGATGGTACTATTGCAGGCTCAACAATAGACCTTTATGGGGTACAGGCAGGTAAATACACTTTGACTGTGTACACCCAAGATAGAAGCTGTTCGCAGGTATATGGCCCTGTAACGATTATAAATACCAATGGGCCGCTTATAAATACCACCGCCCAACAAATTCAAAAAGCCACCTGTAATAATTCCGATGGCTCCATTACGGGCATAACCATAACCGGTACAGGCACCATTGAGTGGATTAACGAACAGGGTGTAAGCTTTGGAAATAGTATTAACTTAACCGGCGTACCTGCCGGTAAATATAAGCTAACGGTTACCGGCACCGGTTGTCCGCCGGTTTCTACAGGGCTTATAGAGATACTGAGTATTGATGGCATCACAATAGATGATATCGGGAAAGTAATCAGCAAGGCAACCTGCCAGTACGATAATGGCGGCATCAGCAACATAAAGGTAACGGGAGCCACAAAGTATAATTGGTATAATACAGGTAACAATTTAGTTTCAAGCGAACTTAACCTAACCGGCATGCCAACCGGTGATTATTATTTAATTGCAGCTAATGATAATGGTTGTAGCAAACAAACCGCGGTGTATACTATTACAAGAGAAGCACCTGTAAGTTATTCTGGTGTTACCAAAAAGCTTAATGATGCTACCTGCGATGAGAACAATGGCAGTATCGAACTGATATTTGAGCATGCACCGGCTCAATTGCCCGAATCTTACAAATGGGTAAACCCCGCTACCGGCCAGGCCGTAATTACGTCAACGCCAATAGTTACCGGTATTGATGCCGGTAAGTATGATATTTATGCCATTACCAACGGCTGTGAACAATACATTATAAGTTATTCAATTTACCGTATCCCGGGGCTTACCGTTGTTACAAATAATGTTCATGTAAATGATGATCATTGCTCTGCCGGTACCGGAAGTATCAAAGGTATCCTGGCCGCTGGTAAAACCCCGCTTGATTTTATCTGGACCGATGATAATGGTATAAACAAAGGTGCATTACCAAATCTATTAAATGTGCCGGCAGGGACGTATCATCTTAAGGTAACTGATGGCTCAAATTGCGAGCAAGGCTTTGTTTACACCGTTTATGATCAGTCAGACGCTATCCCGTCTCCAAATGTGAGTGATGTACAGTTATGTAGCCCCGGCGATGTTTTGCTATCAGTAAGCAATACGGATAGCAGGTATAGTTATCGTTTATATGAAGATAATAATAACGCTGCACCCATTGATGAACAGCAAAGCGGCAGGTTTAAAGTGAATGTAAAGGACAATCGCAGTTATTATATAAGTCAATATTTTGGGAATTGTGAAAGCTTGCGCCAGGAGGTTAAAGTATTAATATCCGGTTTATCGGGCACTGATATAACCAACACCTTTACCCCAAATGGTGATGGCATTAACGACTACTGGAAAATAAAAGGAATAGAAAATTACACCAACGGCACAATAAAAGTATTTAACCGCGAAGGAAAAACAGTGTTCCAATCCAAAGGGTATGCCACGCCGTTTGATGGCACCTTAAACAGCAAACCATTACCGGTGGGGGTATATTACTACATTATCGACCTTAAGACTTGCGACCTGCTATCGGGCAGCCTCACAATTTTGCGTTAAGCCAACAGCCTTAAATACATTTGGATAGTGTTCTCTAAACCATAATACAAAGCATCGCTGATAAGGGCGTGGCCTATGCTCACTTCATCCAGTGCTGGGATATTTTGAGCGAAATATTGAAGGTTGTGCAGGTCAAGATCATGGCCGGCATTAATGCCAAGTCCAAGCTTTTGGGCTGTTTCGGCGGCTTTAACATATGGTGCTATTGCCGTTTCTTTATCGGCAGAATAGTTATGCGCGTAGGCTTCAGTATATAGTTCAATGCGGTCGGTACCGGTGGTTGCGGCCGCCTCTAACATTTCTACAACAGGGTCAACAAATATAGATACACGGATGCCGGCATTTTTAAACACCTTTATTATCTCCTTTAAATACTGCTGATTGGATATGGTATCCCAACCGTGGTTTGATGTTATTTGCCCTAAAACATCGGGCACAAGGGTTACCTGCTCGGGTTTGTTGGCCAATACCAGATCTATAAATTTTTGCTCCTGGCAGTTGCCTTCAATGTTAAACTCGGTAGTCACTATTTTCTTCAGTGCGAAAACATCATCATAACGGATATGCCTTTCATCAGGGCGTGGATGCACCGTGATTCCCTGCGCGCCAAAACGTTCGCAATCTTTGGCTACTTGTACCAAATTAGGATTGTTACCCCCACGTGAATTACGCAGAGTAGCTATTTTATTAATATTGACAGATAATCGCGTCATAGCATGTAAATATGTACGGCAAATATCGGTAAAATAGCGTTAAACAAGAAAGCCCCAATTCACATCGGGGCTTTCTAATATAGTAGTTAATCCTATTTAAGCGGCGGGAATTTCGCACCGTCAAATATACTTTTTTCGGCGGCCATTTTCTCAACATCCTGCCATTTTCTTGGCGCATCTAATGATAAAATAGTGCCTTTATCTTTACCAATTACTATATCATCCTCTATGCGTACGCCTATGTTCCACCATTTTTTGTCGCACTTGCTGCCTGCCGGAATGTAAATGCCTGGCTCAACAGTAATTACCATGTTTTCTTCCAGGTTACCTGCATATGAGCCTTTATCGTGCACATCTAAACCCATGTGGTGTGATACGCCGTGCGGATAATAGGTACGCAGTTCTTTTGCATCTTTTATTATACCTAATTTAATAAGGCCCGCAGCTAACACTTCACCTGTTTTTGCTTCCAGCGATGCATACGGAACGCCAGCTTTGCACATTTTAAATACTTCTTCCTGTGCATCGTAAACTATCTGATAAATAGCTTTTTGCTCTTCGGTAAATTTGCCGCTTGGGGGTACGGTACGCGTAACATCGGCCGAGTAACCATGATACTCCGAACCCACATCCAACAATACCAATTGGTTATTCAGCACCAACTCGTTATTCTCCTCGTAGTGCAGGATGCAGGCATTTGCCCCTACCCCAACTATTGGCGGGTAACCTTCACCTTCGGCACCATATTTTTTGTGCACGTACATTAAAATGCCTTCCAGCTCACGTTCGCTCATGCTTGGTTTTATGGCACGCATCACCTCGGCATGGGCAATGCTGGATAGTTGTACCGATTTACTTAACAGAGCCAGTTCCTCGGGTTGTTTAATTCCACGCAAAGCTGTGGTGTATTCTGTAAATAATGCAGCATTACCATATTCGGCCTTAATTTTTGCTTTAACACTTATTAACGTAACCGAATCTGGCTTAGCCACCAACTCTTGTATAATAGCGCTGTTCTTGTGCGCATCATCACTAAGGCGAGGCTTCAGAAAATTCATTATCTGCGGAATATTTTTAGCAGTTGCGTATTTCCCAATTACATTAAAATCATTCATTAATGCTTTATCCACATCAGGCACAGCTGCCTTCGTTTTAAAAGTACTGATCAATCCTTTAAGATCGCCGCTGGCATCTTCAGACAGGTCGTCGTATATAACGGTTGTAAATTTCTTAAAATCGATAGGGAATTTGGCAAACTCGCTACCATTATAAACCCTTTTGAAACCCAATTGTGCTTTGGCACCCTCGACACCCACGCGCCTACCTGTCCATTGCTCGCGTTGTGCATCGCGCTTGCGCACAAACAACACTTCGTTATAGCTGGTGTCACCCGTGCCTTGTGCATCCTTAAATATTAATAAAGCCGCGTCCGGCTCTTTATATCCCGATAAATAATACAGATCGGGATTGGGATGATAAACATAATTTACATCATTTGAAAAAACCTGCTCGGGGTAAGCAAATATTACCGCTACCGAATTGGCGGGCATTAAATTGCGCAATGCCTGCCTGCGGCCTGCATGAAATTCCTTGCTCAGATAATCTTTAGGTGTGTTTTGGCTTTCTTGCGAAAAGGCTGTTACCGTAACCAGGCATATAGCCACGGCCGTTATAAGTGTTTTGTTGAATAGTTTCATTATTAATGAGGGTGTTAAAAACTGCATCAAGTTACAAATTAAATGAAATATATCAATATAACTAAATAATTAGTTATATACTGACGGGCATTACAAACTATAATTCAATATATTCGTTATGCGAATTATCTACAGGCAAATTAGTTTATAAGCCATGCCATTTACCTGCCCAAAATGCGACCGCGAATTGACAAGCGAAAGCCAAAGGCATTACTGTGCTCGTGTGAGCCTCGACGACCTGTTTAAAGGCAAACCTGATGAACTGCTTTTATTGTTTGATAAACTGTTAGCCGAAGTAGCCGACTGGCCAGATGTTTTGGTAGGCACTACCCCCAACTGTATTACGTTTGTGCACAGGCAAACATTCTTTGTAATCCGCCCCATGCAAAAGGTGCTCGATCTAAAATTTTACTCGGCAACGCAATTAACAGAGCCACCCGTGTTAAAAAGCACCGCTACCGCAGGTAGATTTGAGAACCATATCAGGCTGAGCCATACCAGCGAACTAAGGCCGCAGCTGTTTAACTGGATAAGAGGATCGTATGAATTGCTGTGATCATCCCGTGGCCTTTGAAGGTGCAATGACAGATCTTTGCGGGGGCGTGCAGCGTGACCGACTCTATTATTTGCATGTTGCCTCTGCTATGTTTGGATTTAATGGTGACGTTATTTCGTCAGTAGCTTATTTTTAAATTAATCATTATCAGTTATTTATGCATTCACAATGGTGTTCACGGCCGTGAACGTGAACACTTCTCACGCCATTTACTAATAATTGTCATGGGTAGAAACGCAGATCTCTTGTCATCTTCCCAGCCAAATTTCAATATAACCTGGTTTGGCTTTCGCATCTTTATACAATATTGCAGCGTACCCCTTATCGTATTTAAAGCGCATAAACTCTGCAAGCTTTTCTGCTTGTTGCTCGTCCTCAGGGTTAAAGTATCTTATTTCCGGGTTATTGGGGCGGCCGGGGTCTACAATAGTGCGGGCATTCATAATTTTAAACCCTGCAGAATTAAGCTGTAATTTGAGATCATTAAAGGCAGACGTTTTATTTGCATTGCCGGCTAATATATAGATCCGGGCATTACTTATGATAGGAGCCTCGAGGGTTTGTGATGTCGCCGCCTTTACCTGCGGTATAGTTTCGGGATCCTTTTGTTTTTCGAGTATGTAATTATTAACACTATCTCTAACATCTGATTGCTTTATTAAATTGGTATGTACCAATAACTTTAAAGATTGCAACCGTTCATCGGGCGAGCTTGATTCCAGTGCTTTCAATATCAGGTCCGATTGATATTTTTGCTCGGCAAGTCTTACGTTCCAGTATCCCTGCACAACACCGCCTACCACCGTACCAAGTATGGCAAAAAATCCTGAGAGTATTAATGCCTTTACAGCCGAGCTTTTGTCTTCCATAAAATCCGATAGATCACTATAAATGTATTATTTGATTTTTTGGCTTACTATAGCTACTAATAGTTATTTAAGAAACACCAGCGGCTAACAACCGTCACAAAAAAAGGGATATGGCTCACACCATATCCCTTTTGAATTTTTATTTTGAATTTCGTCTTAGTAACGGTAGTACTCCGGTTTAAACGGACCTTCAACAGTTACGCCAATGTACTCGGCCTGGTCCTGATCTAAAACTTCCAATTCAACACCAATTTTTTCTAAGTGTAAACGGGCAACTTTTTCGTCAAGGTGTTTAGGTAAGGTGTAAACTTTGTTTTCGTAAGCGTCACGGTTTGTCCAAAGCTCAATTTGAGCAAGGGTTTGGTTGGTGAACGAGTTACTCATTACAAAGCTTGGGTGGCCAGTAGCGCAACCTAAGTTTACCAAACGGCCCTCTGCCAATACAATCACATCTTTACCGTCGATAGTATATTTATCAACCTGTGGTTTAATTTCAATTTTCGAGCTGCCGTAAGCGCCGTTTAACCAGGCCATGTCAATCTCGTTATCAAAGTGGCCAATGTTACAAACAATAGCTTTATCCTTAAGGGCGCGGAAGTGCTGCTCACGAACTATGTTTTTGTTACCTGTTGCAGTAACTACTATATCAGCTTCTTTAATAGCAGTGCCTAATTTCTTAACTTCAAAACCTTCCATAGCTGCCTGTAATGCGCAGATAGGGTCAATTTCAGTTACAATTACACGCACACCAGAGTTACGCAGTGAATCTGCAGAACCTTTACCCACATCACCATAACCGCAAACAACAGCTACTTTACCGGCCATCATTACATCGGTAGCACGGCGAATAGCGTCAACCAATGATTCGCGGCAACCGTATTTATTATCGAATTTTGATTTGGTAACAGAATCATTTACATTGATAGCAGGCATTGGTAATGTACCGGCTTTCATACGCTCGTATAAACGGTGTACGCCTGTAGTAGTTTCTTCAGATAAACCTTTAATGCCGTCAATCAGTTCGGGGTAGCGGTCTAAAACCATGTTGGTTAAATCGCCGCCATCATCCAATATCATGTTTAATGGTTTGCGGTCTTCGCCAAAGAAAAGTGTTTGCTCTATACACCAGTCAAACTCCTGCTCGTTCATACCTTTCCAGGCATAAACAGAGGTACCTGCAGCAGCAATGGCGGCAGCAGCATGATCTTGTGTTGAGAATATGTTACAAGACGACCAGGTAACTTCGGCACCCAGTTCAATCAAAGTTTCAATTAACACCGCTGTTTGAATAGTCATGTGTAAACAGCCTGCAATACGTGCGCCTTTTAATATCTTAGCAGGGCCATATTCCTTACGCAGAGCCATTAAACCCGGCATTTCTGCCTCGGCCAATTCTATTTCCTTGCGGCCCCAAGCGGCCAGTGAAGCATCCTTCACTTTACTTTTAACGTATGCAGTTTCTACTGATGACATATTATTCAATTTTGAAATGCAAAAATAGTGAATATAAATATTTTAATGAAATTGGATGCATATCATTACCCGGCTATTGCATAACGGGTATAATGATAATACGCCACCTCTTTTAATGGCAGTATATTAATTGTCTGTTACTACCTAAGATAGTTGCGACTCAAGCTCTTTTTATTGAGAAGTTATCTGAAGCAAACACTACATACAAAAACATAGCTGCTACTGCGTATGCCCAAAATGCGTTATAAGCAAATAAAAACGATTCGCTAATAATCCTGAAATCGCTGCTCATAAAAGGGTATAACATAATGCATGCAAAAGATAAACAATATACAATTGCAAAAATAATAACATACTTTATTTTAGCGGGTAATTGCCTGTTGTAGTATAGAAACAGGAAAACAGCAATGGCTATAAATTGACTAATGTCTTTTAAATTACTCATTTGTATATAATACAGCCCCGGGTGGGTACCCTGTATTAAAAAGTAATAACCAATGCGAGTTAAAATAACCCAAAAACAAAGTATAACTATTTTCATTACGCACAGGCAGTGAAGGTACCGTCGTCATCGCAGGCGCCGCATCTTCCAACATGATCAGCTTCGCATCGTTCTTTGGGTGTTAAATCCACTTTCTGTTTTGCCAGGGCGGTTTCTGACACAACAATTAGCTGCCCTTTTTTCTTAGGCTCTTCATTTTTTAAGTTTTCTTTCATTTTGATAAAGGTTAAATTATTCGGCTAATATAATATTTATTATCACTCAAAATGATTGGCAATATTGCCCATTATTTTTTTAAAAGAAGATGACATAGAACACTGGTGAGATTACATATTTAAACTCAAATACTGTTTGGGATTAACCGGGTGGCCGTTCTTGCGGATCTCGTAATGCAGGTGCGGACCGGTTGAGCGGCCTGTTGAACCCACTTTACCAATCAAGTCACCAACAGTTACACGCTGGCCTTCTTTAACATTTATTTTTGACAAGTGGCCATACCATGTTTCCAGGTTATTGGCATGGCGTATTTTAATGCAGTTGCCATAACCGCCTGCCCTGCCTGCAAATATTACCCTGCCGCTGGCTGTGCATTTAACAGGATCGCCGCGGTGGCCGGCAAAATCAATACCGGGATGAAATTCACTTCCGCCAAAATCAAAGGGATTGCCACGCGAACCAAAAAAGGATGTGAAAGAGCTTAGCCTTGGATAACCCATTGGGGTGAACGCGATGTTGTTTACCAGCCTATCCAGGTAATTGCTAAAATCGCCATATAGCTTGGTATCACTTTTTGGTTTATCGCCAACATTTAGCTTTCTAAAGGATATGCTATGCAAACCGCGTTTGCTCATGAAATTATTTATTGTTTTTAATTTAGCCTGAATGTCTTGTATATAAGATACGGCCGTACTGCGGTTGCCTTCTTTTTCGGCATTAACCAACAATTCTTCTTGCGATTCTTTGTCTATTTGACCTTGTAGCGCAGCCACCTGCGATTGTAGCCTGGTATTTTCCTGCCTTTGCTGTACCGATTGCGTACTTAAGCGTACTATGGCGGTCATTAGTATCATTACTATTATTAATACAGCCGCAACAGCAAATTTAAGCGAGTTAAAGTGTTTTGCTTTTACCTGTACTATGCGTGGCTGGTCGTTATTTTTTTTTGTAATAATTCCCATACCTAAATCTTAAATTTTAAGTTCATTCTATAGTTTAATTAGGGGGTTAACAAACTAACGATGCAATATAATAAAAAATCCCCTTCTCCAATCCTGCTCGCCGCTATTATAACCGAAACGTCAATTAATACGGATTATTCTGATGTGGGGTTGTTTTTATTTTGAATTTGGTATTTTTGTATTGAATTTAAGCGAATTAAAATTATGTACCCAGAATATTTAGTTGCCCCAATGAGGGAAGAATTGACCAAAGTTGGTTTTGAAGAATTAAAGGATGCCCAATCGGTTGAGCAGGCTATTAAAAGCGAAGGCACTGTATTTATTATGGTGAATTCGGTTTGCGGTTGCGCGGCAGCTAATGCACGCCCTGCAGCACGTGCTGCAGCAGCTAACGAAAAACACCCTGATCGTTTGGTAACCGTTTTTGCAGGTATGGAAACTGAAGCTGTTAACGCTGCCCGTAACCTGATGTTGCCTTATCCTCCATCGTCACCATCAATGGCTTTGTTTAAAGATGGCAAACTGGTTCACATTATAGAGCGCCATCAGATAGAAGGCCGCCCGGCACAAATGATTGCCGATAACCTGATAGGCGCGTTTGAACAATACTGCTAATAAGATTCAAGACTGAAAGAGTCAAGATATAAGACAAATAAAAAGCCCGGTGCATTCGCATCGGGCTTTTTATGCATAAATCTTACTATTTCGATTCCGTTATTTTTAAGGTTTTCCAATCGCCGGGCGAACCGTTGCCAACCCAGTAACCAATTTTTGTCCCGCCAGTGTTCACGAGCGGCTCAACCTCCAACATTGCTTTTTGTACCCCGTTCACATACACACTTACCTTTTTTGGGGTGACAGTAATACGAACATGAAACCATGCATTAGGATCGGGCGCCGGGAGAACCGCCTGTTCATACTTATTTGGATATTTCTCCCTCAGTAAAGGCCAATCATATTTAGGAACGGCGATATATTGTACCCCATGGCTCTTTCTTACAGGGTCGGCCGCCAAAAAGTTAAATGGCCTAAAATACACACATTCGTAAGTGGTATCATTCAGCCCATGATAAGCTATCCCTACAAAACTACCTTGCGGTTTATCGTTGCCTTTAACATCAAACTCTATAGTGCCATTTTTGAACTGCATGTTATTAATCCATGCAATACCCACGTTGTCTACATCATTAAGGTGCAGGCTTCCATCGCCCCCAAAACTTAGTTGCCGGTTAACTA
>NZ_JAQBOI010000153.1 GCF_028288105.1 Mucilaginibacter sp.
AACTAATGCTTGCGCATGGCATGATGGATAACAACGTGCCGCCATACAATACACTGCTGGTAGTTGAGGCTCTTGAGAAAGCCAATAAAAGCTTCGACCTGGTGATATTCCCTAACAGCCCGCATGGTTATGGCCCTTACAGCCCTTATATGATGCGCCGCCGCTGGGATTATTTTGTGAAAAACCTGTTAGGTGCCGAACCTCCTTACGATTACCAAATAAAACCAAGGTCAAGCCAACGTTAAAAACCCGCGACAAGTTTATATTTCTGAGAAGAGGCTGTATCATAATCAGCCTCTTTTTTTAGCGCCAAGTCAAGCGTAGACGCTTGACTTATAATATTTTCGGCGTCCACGCTGAATAATAAATGCATCTTGCGTGAGCGTGGACGCTTGAACTGGCGGAGGAGGGAACTTAAATTATAATTAATACTTTTAAACTATGCTTCGCCCCATAGATAACTACTTTTTGCAGCACAGCGAGCCAACTCAAAGTTGCCTTCAATTTTTACGCGGGCATATTCTTAAGCTTGATGCCAACATCACCGAAGAGTGGAAATACGGTATGCCTGTTTTTTGTTATAAGCGCAAAATGATGTGTTATCTATGGATTCATAAAAAATTGCATCAACCTTATTTGGGTATTGTAGCAGGCAAACAAATTAACCATCCCGATCTGATTATTGAGAAAAGGGCGAAGATGAAAATACTCCTATTAGATCCAAATGAGGATCTACCAATGGATAAGATAAATACCATTCTAAACCAGGTGCTGGCTATTTACACTCATTAACAAAAAATGCCACCTTTATGGGTAGCATTTCTATTCGGTTTTAATTTTTGCACTTATAATGCTTCGGCACCCGCTGATGCCACTTCATGGTCCTGTTCTACCGAACCGCCTGATACACCTATAGCACCAATAATTTTCCCGCTGCCGTCTTTTAACACAACGCCACCGGGGAAAGTGATAAGTCCGCCGTTTGAGTGTTCGATGTTATAAAGCGGGCCGCCCGGTTGTGATAGTTTACCTATCTCGCCCGTGTTCATGTCGAAGAAACGTGCGGTTTTCGCTTTTTTAATAGAAATGTCTACCGAACCCAACCAGGCATTATCCATCCGGTGGAAGGATACCAGGTTAGCGCCCTCGTCAACAATGGCTATATTCATAGGCACATTGATTGCCTTTGCTTTTTGTTTTGCAGCTTCTGATAATTTTTCTGCCTCTTCTAATGTAATGCTCATAGGAGTAGATTTTAATAAATTTGAGTAAATAGAACAGCCCACATTAAAGGATGTTTCGTTTATTATTCGTTTTATCCATTTGTACTTTATAAGCCATTTCAAACAGTTCTAATACAAACTCCTTATCGCCATGAGTTTCCATATAAAAACTTAACCAGCCGGTATTTTTAAGGCTATGATGATCTTTCACCCGGCTATTTTGCTGTATTAGTTGCTGTTTTAATTCGCGGTTCAACAGCATATCCAACAGCCCATTACTGTGGATATGCCCTAATTCCTTGTTTTCATGATTAAACTGTAGACCGCCGAATTTGTGGGTAGTAGCTGTTGTATTATCCCGTTTTAAAACTTCCTTTTCAATATCATCTATCCAATCCAGCAATTTAGGGTTGGTTATTAATGTCCACAGCTTAAGCCATGCATCAAACAAATGCGGTAAACCAGGTACAAATTTTAGGAAACCCCAATATTTAACAACAAAATTGAACATGTTATTTTGCTTCGCTCAGTTCTTTAATATGCTCCATTACGCGCAGGTGTACATTGCGGGTAACGCTTTCGGCCCAGATATCATAATACCAAACCGGGAACACGTATAGCCTGTACCAGCTATTACCGGTCAGCGTGGTAGTACCATTGCCGTTATCTTTTAACAGGAACTGGCCACGCAAAATATCGATGTGGCCCATTATTTCCGGGTCGCGCGGCTGGTTGGTAATGTCGAATGTAAGGTCCTTGTTTTCGTTATAGGTTACTATCTTTTCATCAAACACATAACCATTGCTGAATATACATTTACGCTTTGCACCTAAATAATACCCTTCGGCGGTTGATTGTACCGGACTGGGCATCCCTATACGAAAAAGCCAGTATTTGCCCGGGGTTTCTATCCGTTTATAGGCTACTACATATTTCCAAACCTCGGCTGGTGGGGCATTTATGGTTATGGTATCGGCAACCTTGTTCTCGAAATGATGGACGGATAACGAATCGAAAATAAAGATGCCGAACAGCATTACAAATACGCTTACGTTAAGCGTTTGATTGTTTTTTTTAAACATAGCGCGCCCGGCAAACGCACCCATCATAGTAAAAACCATTAACAAAGGAGATACAATAATGAGGCATATAAAACCTTCGCGCAAAAATATCGCGCTCATAGCGGCAGCAATAAATACATTTACGCATGAATAGGCAGCTAACGTCTTGCTTTTTAATTCAAGTTTACGCCAGCACCAGATACTGATAACACCCATCGCAAAAGGCACTATTACAAATTCTGAAAAAATAAGGATACCTGACTCCGGTTCTAAAAACCTTGTTAAGCCAATAATGAGCAGTGCAAATAAATTTGACAAAATAAAGCCTTTATTTTCGGCTAATGTTATTGCTTTTAGCATGATAAGGTTTATTTAAAGGTGACTATTATTTGTGATATTTTCTAACTGATAGGTGTAACGACAGGCGATATACAAGGGGATGATGCCTATCACCCCAAACGAACAATCTACCAGTTGCCAAAACAGCGGAATATGCCTGATTGGGCCTGCTATAAACGCCAGCGGGAATATCAATACACATGCTATCATGCCAAATTGCAGTACCCAAATGTTCCTTACGGGATCGCGCAAGGGACCAATGAATGCTATCGCTATAATTATGTGGGCAAAGGCCAGCCAATCGGTGCCATAGCTTAGGTAGGGGTATTGCGCGTTGGTGGTTTTTACGGCTGTATAAATAGTGCTTAACCAGTGCTGCATTTTAGGCGAAAAGGCAGAGAGGTTATTCATCGCTATAGCCAACTCACTTTCTATGGGGAATGCGGTGATACCGCTTAGTACCAATCCGGCCATCAGAAAGATGAGCCAGCGTTTTATCTTCTTTTTTAATTGTGTTGGGGTAGGTTGCATGTGTTTAGTTTATATCCTGATGCTTACAATATCTTTAATAGCATGTTCAACTTTTGCAAACTGGAACTGGAAGCCTGCATCAAGCAAACGTTTGGGAACAACCCATCGGCTTTTTAATATCAGCTCGGTTTCGGTACCAATAAGCATGGCTCCCATTTCCAGCATCCACGCCGGGGCGGGCAAACCAAAAGGAACTCCACAGGCATGGCGCAGCTCTTTCATCAAATCGGTATTTTTTAAAGGATTGGGCGCGGTACAGTTTAGTATGCCCTTAACTTCCGGGTTTTGCAGCAACCATTCTGTACATTTTACAACGTCCTGCTCGTGTACCCAGGAAACATATTGCTGCCCATCGCCCTGATAACCGCCCATTCCGGTTTTAACCAGGTTAATTAGCCTTGGCAAGGCGCCCTCGTTGCGGCCAAGCACTATACTGATCCGCAGCGCCACTTTACGGGTGTTTGGCGTTTCGGTTTCAAAGAAAGTTTTCTCCCAAATTTTGCAAACCTCTATGGAAAAGCCATAACCAATTTCGCCGGTTTCTTCATCCTGCGGACGGTCTTCCGCATGGCGATAGATGGTTGCAGACGCCGCATTGACCCATAAGGCGGGTGGGTTTATCAAACCATCAACAACCTTTCCCAGCAACCTAGTTGGTTCTACCCTTGAGCTGATAATTTCGTCTCGATTTTTTTGGGTGTAGCGGCAGTTCACATTTTTACCGCAAAGGTTTATCAGCATATCCGCCCCTTCCAGCTCTTTTGCCCAATTGCCCATGGTACGGCCATCCCATACCAGTGTTTTGATATTGCCTTTATCTGCCTGTGGCTGCCTGCTTAATATGATGATCTCGTCGGTATCGTATTTATAATGTTCGGCAAGGGCTTTGCCTAACTGACCATTACCGCCTGCCAGTATTATTTTTTTGTATTTCATGATGATAAGGTTAGATGAATAAGATAACTAAAAGGATTATGACCCGATAAATAGCCCAGCTGATGGTAAGCGTCCATCCGATATTTAAAAGCGTGCTCCTGCGGATGTGTTCTAAAAACATCAGCCCGGCAACCAACATAAAGTAGCCTGCATAAATTACTGGATGCTGCCCAATAAGGTTAGCCAACAATACCATAGGTAATAGCAACAATGCACCACTAAAAGATATGGTCATCATATTACCCAGGTATTCCCATTTCTTTTCGTTAAATGTCAAAGCAATAATCACACCCTGAAATAACACTTGCCCGCCGCATATCAGATATTCTCTATAAACATTACCCACCGGCACTACACCTTGCAATAAACCGGCGTAAAAAGTAAGTATGTATGAAGTAACAGCCCATGCAAATACCAGATAAGCTACGCGGTATTTTAATTTAAATGTAGGCTGTAAAATAAAGTTATCCCCTATGCTTGGTATAATAACCCTGCGGTTGTATGACAGGAAGCTGTAAAGCTTGCCCATTACCCAAACAAAAGGACTAAAATTAAACAGCGGTTTAAACACCGGCATTGCGTTGCCAATAATCTTGAAAAGACTTTTTACGCCGTAGATAACTTCTCCGGTTTCTTGATCTATCAATGCAATTTCGTTCACCGCGCGTTGCCTGTCAACCATTGGGCAGGCTTCGGGGCTTAATTGCTGATACGCCTCTCTGCCATTTTTATCAAGCAAGCCGGCTTGTACAAAAGCATTGGTGTACATTTTGCACATGGGGCATTCGGCATCATAAAGTATAGTGTGGTTTTTTAAGGTTATCATTATAGTAATATTTGAATTTTCAGTAATATTTGAAATATATAAAGCAAAAAAAATGCTACTTGAACATTTTAAAAATAGATCCCCAAAACCAGCTTTCTTCTGCTTTAAGCATTGTTTCTAAAGTTTTGTCTACGTTTTTTGCCATCTTGTTTATATCTGTTACAGATTTGTTAAAGGTTGCATATTCCGGGTCTTTGCTATCCCCTTTTACTTTTACCAGTTCGTCTAATATTTTCATAACCGGTTCCAACTCGCGTTTACGGCGTTCTTTGGCCACCTGGCGTGCAATGTTCCAGGTATTTTTATCAGCAAAAAAGTATTCCTTACGTTCGCCTGCCTTGTGTAGTTTTTCAACCAAGCCCCAGCCCATCAGATCTCGCAAGGTCATGTTGGCGTTACCGCGAGATATGCTCAGGCTTTCCATGATCTCTTCGGTGGTTAACTCACCTGGTGTTACCAGTAGCAACGCATGTACCTGCGCCATGGTGCGGTTAATGCCCCATTCAGAGCCCAACTTACCCCACGCTTCAATAAACTTTTGTTTTGCTTCTGGTAATTCCATGTACAAATATAAATATCTTTTTAAACTTTCAAAATTTATTGAAAGTTTATTTTAATTATTTTAGGCTGACTGTCTGTTACAATCCTATACGCACAAATAATTTTCATCTTACACAGGATAAGCCCATCTTTACCTACATGAATATTTTAGTGACCGGAGCTACCGGATTTATTGGCCGGCAACTTTGCTTTACGCTTGCAAATAAGGGGTATAATGTAAAAGCGCTTTGCCGAAACATTCATCACCCTTACTTAATAAAACATGCTAATATTGAGCCTATAAAAGGCGACATACTGGATACCGATAGCCTGCTGAACGCCATGCAGGGTTGCACACAGGTATACCATACTGCCGCCATGGCCAAAATGTGGTGCCGTAACCAGGATGATTTTCTGGAAACCAATGTTACCGGTACACGCAATGTTTTACAGGCGGCGCAAAAAGCAGGCGTGAAACGTATAGTTTATACTTCTACCTGTGGTGTATGGGGGCCAACCTTAAAGTATCCCCTAACCGAAGAAGAACCCCGCATAGTTGGCTTCCCTATTGCTTATGAGCGTACTAAATACCTGGCCGAGCTGGAAGTAAACAAGTTTGTACAGCAAGGTATGGACGTGATTACTGTTAACCCATCCCGTGTGTTTGGCGAAGGGCCGATAACCGATAGCAATACCGTTAGTAAAATGATAAGCGGTTATTTGAAAGGCAAGTGGCGCATTATTCCCGGCGATGGCGGGCAGATCTCCAACTACTCCTATTTGGATGATGTGGTTGACGGCCACATTGCCGCTATGGAAAAAGGACTTACCGGCAACCGCTATATTTTAGGCGGCGAAGATGTGAGCTTTAACGAGTTCTTCAGTACGCTGGAGCAGGTGTCGGGCGTACAGCGTAACATGGTGAGGGTACCGCAAAAGGTTATCAAATTTTACAGTCATATCGAAGCTCTGAAAACCAAGCTAACCGGACTTACGCCCGTTTTTTTACCAGAGTTTGCCGACCGACTAAAGTTTAACCAAAAATACAGCAGCCAAAAAGCTGTTGAGCAATTAGGCTATAAAATAACACCCTTTACCGAAGCTATGCGCAAAACCGTTGATTATTTAAAAGCAAATTAATATGCCGCAACTAACCGCCATAATTACCGGTGCCAGCGAAGGATTGGGGAAAGCGTTTGCTATTGAACTGGGTAAACGCAGTATTAATCTGGTGCTGGTTTCGTTGCCTGGTACGGGGCTGGATAACCTGGCAAAATACATCCGCAAAAATTTTGAAGTTAGGGTTGATGTGATAGAACTTGACCTGACCAACTCCGAAAGCCATCAACAAATATTTGCCTACCTAACCCAGCAACAACTAACCGCATATATCCTCATCAACAATGCCGGCATAGGTAATTGGGATTGGTTTATTGACAACAACACCGCCTTTTACAAAAAGCAAATTGACCTTAATGTAACCATCCCAGTTTTGCTAACGCGATTATTCCTTGGGCAAGTAGATACCTCCACTACTTCTTACATACTAAATGTGGGTAGTATGGGTGGTAGATTTGTAGTACCACGCAAACAGGTGTATGGGGCAAGCAAAGCCTTTATCAATTACTTTACCAAATGCATGCAGCTGGAGCTTTTAGGTACAAACGTAAAAATGAGCTTGCTTAGTCCGGGTGGGATAAATACCAAGCCGGAATTACTGGTGATAAATCAGCAGCTTAAGGGCATTGCCAAAGCCACCATTTTGGAGGCCGAGGATGTGGCACGTATTGCTATTGATGGTTTGTTCAAAGGCAAAAAAGAGATCATCCCCGGTGCGGCTAATAAGTTACTGGTAATATTGAATGGTATTTTGCCGGGCTTTATAAAGGGTGCGATTATTAAGGGTAAGTTGAAGGAGCATGGTAAATAACCAACAGTAGAGATGCGATACTTCGCGTCTTAACCCTACAAAAAGAGGCGCGATACTTTGCGTCTTAACATTACAAAAAGAGACGCGAAGTATCGCGTCTCTACAATTTTTTATCTTATCTATTACTTCCCTGCAAATCTTGGTAGTAGATCAACTGCCGCGCCCGGCATTTTAACCTTGTAACGGTAACCTCCCGGAAAACTATCCTCTTCCTTTATAAACTCGTGCCCTTTTTTGCTGATCCAAAAAGTTTGGGTATAGTGTGTGCCTTTATTATCGGTTTCGTTAAATAGTTTCCAGCAATCTACCTTTTGGTTGTCTAAAGTGCTTACCACTTCACTGCCTGTAATTTTGTAAATAATATATTCTGGTTTGCCAAAGCCGGCATCGTAAAAGTTAATGGCAAAAGTTTTACCGGCAGCTAAGGGCATCATTTCGAAGGTTTCGATATCCTGGTTCCAGTTAAAATTGGGTTCGGTAAAATTTAATGCAAAATCCTTTTTGGTATTTAATGCAACTGTATCCGCACCTTTTATTTTGTCGGCACCCCAATTGTAGGCCCCAACTTTACCGCCAATGGTTTCGGTATGATAAACAGGCGAGAAATCTTTCACCCTGTTTACCGAATATCCCGTACGATAACTAATAGTATCGCCGCCATACCAATGCTGGGTGGTGGCAAATACTTTTTCGCCGTTGCGGGTCTCTATTTTTGTATCGCGCAGCCAAAACCAAAACCTAAGTGCTTTAGGACTTTTAGCGTTCTGAAAATACACCAGGTACTGGCGTAACCCGGGTTTTAAGGTAGCGGTATTCAGGCGATGGTCTTTTACACGAATGGTATCGATCTGTGCCGATGCATATTTTGGCTGTGCCGATAAGAACAAAGTAGTAAGGCAGGTTATAACTATTCCTGTTATTGATAATTGTGCTTTCATTATGTGTGTTATATGGAGTTTAAGTTCGTTGCATCAAAACTCCTGTTAATCAGGTGCCATATAAAATCATTTAAACCATATGCCCAATATATTTAGCGGCTAAAGCTTTCTTTTCAATAAGATGGCCTGCTGTCAGTTATAAACGCAATACGCTTATCTGTTGAAGAAATTCACCTATTGATTGAATAAAAACCCGCTGTTGTTTAATGTGGTAGATATCTACCAAAAAGCTTTGTACTTTTAAGCATGCTATTGTTAAAAAGGAAGCCCAGCATTGTGCAACTGCAGTGGATGATTTGGGTATTTGTTTTCCTGGTGCTCACTATGTCGCTGATTGCAATGGATGGCCTTGTGCAGGCGGGTACTTACGCGCTTTTAAATACAACCTTTTACGCCGCTATTATTTACGGTAATATTCTGTGGCTTTTCCCCCGTTTATATCAAAAAGGGCACGTTGTTAAATATATGCTGGCGGTAATTATATTTCTGTTGGTTATTGGTGCAGTAAGGGCATTTATCGCACTCAATGTTTATAATTTACTCTTTGCCAAACACCCCGAACCCATGACCTTTAAGGCTATAGCAACAACTATAGTGGGGGGTATAATGATACTTCTGCTCAGCTTTATATTCCGCATCGCTATTGCCTACTTTGCCTTAAAGCAACAATCGGAAGATATCATAGCCCAAAAAACACAGGCCGAATTAAACCTGCTGAAATCGCAGGTGCAACCGCACTTTCTGTTTAACACACTAAATAATATTTATTACGAGGCCTATCTGGAAGCGCCCCGAACGGCAGCATTGATAGAGCGCCTATCAGATATTATGCGCTATTTTGTTGACGAAAGCCCAAAACAGGAAGTGAACCTGGGTACCGAGATCCAGTTTCTTGAAAACTACATCGCGCTGGAAACCATCCGGATCCGCTATGATATTGATATCACTTTCACCAAGAATTGCGATACGGCTTTGAGCCTGCCGCCTATGCTGCTCATGACTTTTGTCGAGAATATTTTTAAGCATGGTATAGATAAAAGCAGTAGCCAAAATAAAATAGAGATATCACTATTACAGCAAAACGGGCGCTTAATATTTACTACCAGCAATAGCGTTCCGCAAAATCCACCAACTACGTTATCAACCGGGTTTGGGATCCAGAATTTGCGTAAGCGCTTAGTGCTTTTGTACAAAACCGATTTTGATTTACAGGTTGAAAATAAAGGCGATATTTATGTGGCCCAACTAAACATTCCGCTGGCATGAATTTAAGGTGTATTATTATTGACGATGAACCCAATGCGGTTAGCCTGCTGGAAGTGTTGATTGGCCAAACTACGCAATGGCAGCTTTTAGGTAAATGTTACAATGCTTTAGAAGCTATAGATTTTTTAAAAAGCCACACCGTTGATTTTATTTTCCTGGACATAAACATGCCTCACTTAACCGGCATGGAACTGGCCGGCCTGCTACCTAAAGAAACCAAAATTGTGTTTACAACAGCGTATGCAGAACATGCCGCCGAAAGTTATGCTTTTCAAACTATAGACTACCTGCTAAAGCCCATAACCCTGAAACGTTTCCTGGCTGCCACACAAAAAATTGAGGCTGTTTTTGGCAAGCAAACTGTTATTGAAAAGACAGAAAGCAAGGCTGATGACGCTTATTTCTTCGTAAAATCGGGCAAGACCTTACGCAAGATATTGCTGGATGAAGTGTTATATTTTGAAGGCGAAAAAGAGTATGTGCGCCTGGTTACCGGCACCGAAGAACTGTTGATATATCGCCGCTTAAAAGAAATTGAAGAGCAGTTGTCGTCTCCCTTCATACGGGTGCATAACTCGTATATCGTTAATACTAAATTGCTCAACAAAATACAGGATAACCATATTTATATCGGCAGTAAACAGATCCCTGTAAGTGAAAAGTTCAGGGAAGGTTTTATGGCGATGATAAGGCAAAGGATGTTTTAAGGTAACATTTCCAAAATTAACCCGTCATTGCGAGGTACGAAGCAATCTCTTTAAGCTATTCCCGCATGCTAATTATTCGTTTAGCAAATCCTCATATAAGTCTTTCCAGCGGGGATTTATAGAATCAACTAGGTCGATCTTACTTTGACGGCTTCCACCTTTAATAAGTTTTTCAGCAGCAATTGCTTCTTCAATATGCGAGTAGATAATAGTAAACCAGTTTATCGCAATTGTACTTTGACGTAAAACTTTTAGGATAGGTTTTATTTTTATGATCCCAGGTCCTACCAATTAAATCGGAAGTAACCCCGGTATAAAAAACTGCATTTTGCTTGTTAGTCATGATGTACACACAACCGCCTCTTTGCATAACCATAGCATATCATTTAATTGTCCTAAAGAGATTGCTTCGTACCTCGCAATGACGGTCTGGTAGGGATTGTCAAATTTGCTTATCGCCTACTTATCCTAAAGAGATTGCTTCGTACCTCGCAATTGTAAGGGTTACGTAATTCGGTAACAGAATCAGGTATTTTTATTTGTTGTTTAGGGTGACCATATCGATAGGTTTCTTGCCGCTGATCCCCTGATGTGGTC